>JAFGIH010000025.1 GCA_016929985.1 Thermoleophilia bacterium
CCGCCACGTGCAGCGTGTCGAGCGATTCCTCGGACAGTCCCGCCGCTTCCCCGAGGGAGAGCGCGAAGAGGGCCACGTGTTCGGAGTGCCGCCTGGTGTAATGGTCGCGGGCTCCCACCACGTTCAGCAGCCTGCCGGCCACGCCGAGCACCCCGGCTGCATCCACCGCTCGGGACTCGGCCACCTGGGGAGGACTGCCGGTGGTGGCATTGCCGCCTCGCTGTTTCGAGGCGTAGAGATTGGCGTCGGCGATCTCGATGAGTTGCCCGAGGGACTGGGCATCGTCAGGGTAGGTAGCCACACCGAGACTGAAGCTCACGGGGACGTTCTGTCCATCGGGTGCCACGAAAGGTCTGATGAGCTGGGCGCCTCTGAGGCGTTCGCAGAGCTGCATGGCTCCCTCGGCGCCGGTGTTCGGCAGCACCAGGAGCAACTCGTCGCCGCCCACCCGGCCGGCAAGATCCGCGTGCCTCAGCACCGACCTCACCGCATCGCTCACCTGCTTGAGCACGGCGTCCCCCGCGGGATGGCCGTAGGTGTCGTTCAGCATCTTGAAGTCATCGAGGTCCATCATCACCAGGGAGAGCTCGGAGCCGCTCTGCTGGGCGCGCAGGGCCTCGCCGGCGAGGCGCCGGTGTATGCCACGGTGGTTGAACAGTCCTGTCAAAGGATCTCTTTCGGCCAGATGGACGGCCTCTTCATACCGTTTGGCATTGTCGAGCGAGGTGGCCACATGGGTGGCGATGACCGGCAGGAGGTCGGGACCTTGCTGCTCGTTCGCCGGTCTCACCAGCCAGATGGTGCCAAGGCCTTCGCCCCGGACCTCAAGCGGCACGGCGCGTAGAGAGCCTCTGGCCGCGGCTGCCGCGTTCAGAGTGGCTGTGCCGGGATGATGCTGCTCCACCTGGCCCCGAGTGGCTATCACCGCGTCTTGACCTTGCTCGTCTTTGATGGTGAGCCATCCTCCCGGACACCCCGCGAACAAGCACGCCAGCTCCAGGCCGGCCTCCGCCACCTCGTGCAGATCGCGAAGGGTGTTGATGCGGTTCGACCGATCGTTGAGCATCTCGAGGCGGGCGTTCAGACCCTCGAGGTCGGCGACCTTGACTTCCAACTCGCCGGACGTCTGAGCGAGGCTGGCGCCGAGCCGTCGATTCTGCGCCAGCACGGCGTACTGCCGCACTACGAGCAGGGCGGTCGTGGCCAACCCGAGGATGAAGGGACCCCATGACTGGCGAGACCACTGCCAGTCGTTCACGGCGAGTCGCGTCATGAGCACCACCAGCAGCGCGACCAGCACCACGTACGGGATGAGGATCCTCCAGCGGCCCGAAAAGACGTCGCGGTAGAGAACCATTTGGGCTGAGGCCTCCGTCTCGCCGGCGCCGGCGATGGCGGGCTCCTTGGCGGAACGGATCGCCATGAGCGCCGCAATGCCCGCGATTGCAAAGGCGAGAAGCCAGACGGTATCCATCCAGCTACCCGGGCCGTAGTCGCCACCCTGCTCCACCACCACGAAGTAGGCGGAGTCGCCGACGGCCTGGCAGAGGAAGGCGACGCAGATGACGACGAAATAGGTGGGCGGCCGTCTGCGTTCCTGTGCCGAGGTGGCAAGGAAGAACGTCGCGAAAGCGAGAACGATCAGGAGGTCCGCGATCGGATAGGCGAGGTTCACCCAGAAGCCCAGGTCGGTCTCCGGCTCCCGCACCAAGGGGCCGAGCAAGAAGGGCCAGAGCACTGCAGCGACTCCGATGGTGAACATCATCGCGTCGAGGGTGGTCTCGATGGCCCGCAGCCGTCCGGAGGCCTTCCAAGCGGCGATGATGACCGTCACGAACGCAACCACGTAGCTGCCCAGATAACCCACATCGGCAAGGCCCGGGAACGGCACCTCGACTTTTGCGACCACCTCGTAGTAACCCCAGACGGAATCGGCAAACAGGTTGAGGAGCAGCCACACGCCCACCCCGGCCCAGACCCACTGGTCCCGCCGCTCCCGGTTGGAGCGCCACGCAGCGAAACAGAGGACGACGGCGCCCACCTCGAACGCCACAAACCCCAGGTCGGACACGAGAGCGCGGGCATAGGAGTCGGCCGGCAACAGTTGGCACGCTACGTGATAGGCGACCACGTACGCGACCAGCGCGAAGCCCCCCGCCACCACACTCCGTCGTATCACGCTATCGCTCCCGTCACACCCTCCTCAGCCTTGTCCGGACCGGCCTGCACGGCGGAAAAACCACAAAGAACTCCATCGACAGAACAGTGCGATGGCATGAGAGGGAAAGACGCCGGGGGCCCGAGCGGCCGCAGACGCTATGGTATCCTCCTGACGGCACTCTCGCCGCCGGCGTGAAGCGGGTCAAACCGCGCACACACCTGGATTCAAAGCATTCTAGCATGGAGGGGAAAGTGGAGGAGGCAGTGCAGCCGGGCAGCGCGTCGCAGTCCCCCGAGACTACCCCGCGGAGGGGCAGCGTGGAGCGGAAGACCCGCGAGACCACGGTGGCCGTACGGCTCGATCTCGACGGTTCCGGCAAAGCGACGGTAGCCACGGGATTGGGGTTCTTCGACCACATGCTGGAACTCCTGGCCGGCCATGGTCTCTTCGACCTTACGGTGGAGGCCAACGGAGACCTGCACACCGGGGGGCATCACACCGTCGAAGACGTGGGCATCTGCCTTGGCGCCGCCCTGGCGGAGGCTGTGGGCGACAAGCGTGGCATCAACCGCTACGGAAGCATGCTCACTCCCATGGACGAGGCTCTGGTGCTGGTCGCGCTCGACCTGAGCGGGCGGCCCTTTTTCGCCTACGAGGGTGGCCCGGTGGGTGAGAACATCGCCGGGTTCGACTCCGGCCTTGTGGCGGAGTTCTTCCGCGCTCTGGTCAACAACGCCCGGCTGACCGTGCATGTCAGAGTGCTGGCAGGCGGCGACGTGCATCACACCATCGAAGCCATCTTCAAGGGCTTCGGTAAGGCGCTGCGGCAGGCCGTGTCCCTCGATCCTCGCGCTGCCGGCATCCCCTCCACCAAAGGGGTTCTGTGAGCCCGTCCCGGTCGGTCTACATCGTCGACTACGGCGCCGGCAACCTACGCTCGGTACAGAAGGCGTTCGAACACGTGGGAGTGGGAGCGATCGTGGGCGCCGATCCACAGGCCATCCAGGCAGCCCCCGCTCTGGTCCTGCCCGGCGTGGGGGCGTTCGGCGCCGCCATGGAGCAACTCGACGAGAAGGGTCTCATCGAACCGTTGCTCCTGCGCATCGAGGCCGGAGTCCCCTTCCTGGGAGTGTGTCTGGGCTTACAGGTGCTCTTCGAGGCGAGCGAGGAGGATGCGGGGGTGTCGGGTCTGGGATTGGTGCGTGGTGACGTACGCGCTCTTCCGTCCACGGTGAAGGTGCCCCATATCGGCTGGAACCAGGTGGAGGCCTGTCGCTGCTCCGACCTGTTCGACGACATCCCCGAAGCGTCGGCCTTCTACTTCGTCCACGGCTACGCGGTGGTGCCGCGCGGGCCGGGTGACGTGCTGGCTATGACAGACTACGACGGCGTGAGCTTCGTCTCGGCCGTGGAGGTGGACAACGTGGTGGGCGTGCAGTTCCATCCGGAGAAGTCGAGCACCATAGGCCTGCGCTTCTACCGCAATTTCGCCCGGCGGGCGGGTTTGGCGGGCTGATGAGGCTCATCCCTGCCATAGATATCCGGGGCGGCAGATGCGTGAGGCTGCGTAAGGGCGATTTCGCCGACGAGACCGTGTTCGGTGACGACCCCGTGGCCATGGCCGAACGGTGGGTGCGCGAAGGGGCCAGGTTCCTGCACGTGGTCGACCTCGACGGGGCGCGCGACGGGGTGCTGCGCAACTTCTCGCTCGTGCGGGCCATCGCGGAGCACGTAGCGGTGCCCGTGGAGACGGGAGGCGGCATCCGCACCGAGGAGGCGCTGCAGGAGGTGGCCGGCAGCCGGGTCACGAAGGCGGTGTTGGGCACCAGCGCCGTGGAGGACGAGGCCTTTCTGCGGAGGGCCCTCGTCGTGTTGGGCCCGGAACGGGTGGTCGTGGCTGTGGACGCCGAGGACGGTTTCGTCAAGACCAAGGGCTGGAGGGAACGGAGTGAGGTCCGCGCTCTCGACCTGGCCGGGCGCCTGAAGGTCGTGGGGGTTCGTGAGGTGCTCTATACCGACATCAGCCGTGACGGAATGATGCAGAGCGTGAACCTGGAGGGCGTACGTGAGCTGGCTGAACAGAGCGGGCTCGAGATCATCGCCTCGGGCGGGGTCACCAGTCTGGAAGATCTGCGGGCCTTGAAGGCTCTCGAGCCCCTGGGCCTCACCGGGGTGATAGCCGGCCGCGCGCTCTACGAGGAGCGGTTCACGGTGGCAGAGGCCCTTGCCGTATTGGATGCTCCACCGGCGGACGACCGCTGATGCTGCTCAAGCGCATCATCCCCTGCCTGGACGTCGATCAGGGGCGCGTGGTGAAGGGCACCAACTTCGTCGACATCCGCGACGCCGGTGACCCGGTGGAGCTGGCTGCGCACTACGACGCCGAGGGTGCGGATGAGGTGGTCTTTCTTGACATCACCGCCTCGCATGAGAAACGCGACACCATCGTCGATCTGGCTCGGCGTTGCGCCGAGGAGCTGTTCATCCCCTTCACGATAGGGGGCGGCATCCGGAGCGAAGAGGACGTCCGCTCGCTACTCGGGGCGGGCGCCGACAAGGTCTCGCTCAATTCGGCCGCCATCCGCGACCCGGAGATCATCGCGGCGTGCGCGCGCCGGTTCGGGTCGCAGTGCGTGGTGGTGGCCATCGACGCGAAACGGGTCAAGGCCATCGGGGCCGGCGATGCTCCAGACGCCGGGGCAGGAGGAGCGGCGCTCCACTGGGAGGCCTATGTCAACGGAGGGCGCACACCCACCGGTCTGGACGCCGTCGACTGGGCGGTGAAGGCCGTCGGGTTGGGAGCGGGGGAGATCCTTCTCACATCCATGGATAGAGACGGCACCAAGGACGGCTACGATCTCGAACTGACGAGAGCGGTGGCCACGGCGGTGAACGTCCCGGTCATCGCCAGCGGCGGGGCGGGCACGCTGGTTCATCTCGCCGAGGTCGTCGAGGCCGGAGGCGCCGACGCCGTTCTGGCCGCCTCGATCTTCCATTACGGGGAGTACTCCATCCGCGAAGCGAAGGAGCTACTTGCCGCGCGGGGGATTCCCGTGCGGCTGTGAGAGCCAGGGCTCGTGGCTGTGGTCCCCTGCTTTTGGTAAAATGTTGAGCTAATGAGCCTCTTCGGGACACAAGAAGGGCGCACGAACGGTCTCGGGCGGTGGAGTCGCCCTCTGTTCGTGGCGGCTCTGCTATTGATCCTCTTGGCTGCGACGCCACTGGTTTCGCCGGCGTCCGGCGCCACCTTGAAACAGAGATTGGCCGAGAAACAGGCTGAGCTCAACGCCGCCTACGCCGAGTACAGCGCGTTCCAAGACAAGCTGAACGTCATCGCGGACAAGCAGAATGCGGCCGAGATCCGGCTGGCCGAGATCGACGCTGCCATCAATGGCATCGAGAACGAGGTCAATCTGGCCGAGAAAGATATGGCTATCGCCCAGGCTCAGCTGGCCGAACGTATCGTCGACATGTACAAGGACGGCTTCTCGTCGACCCCCGTCTATCTGGAGATCCTGCTGGGTGAGGAAGATTTCGGCAGTATCCTGGAACGCATCTCTCTGCTCTCCAGGATGGCCGACCAGGATGACGAGCTTTTCGAGCAGGTGGCGGTCTATCTGGAGCAGTCGCGAACCACCGAGGCCGAACTCCAGGAGAAACGAGACAAGCAGACTGCGCAACTGGGCGAGATCGCGAGCCTTCAGTCTGAGACGACCGAACTGTTCCGCACCTCTCAGGACGAATACCAGCGGTTGAGGGGCACGGTGCTGATTCTCAGGGAGGAAGTCCGCAAAGCCGAAGAAGCTGCCCGCCGGGCTGCCGAAGAGGCTGCTCGTCGTGCCGAGGCCGCTAAGCAGGCCGCCGCGCAGAAAGCCGCGCAGAAGGCCGCGCAGCCGAGCAGTAGCACTCGCACATATGCGTCCAACAGTAGTGGGGGCAGCGTTCAACCCGGCACCTTCGTGTTCCCGGTCGCCGGGCCGCACAGCTTCATCGATACTTGGGGCGCCCCGCGCTCGGGTGGGCGTACGCACAAGGGCACCGACATCCTGGCTGCTCAGGGCACGCCGTTGGTCGCCTGCGTCAGCGGCACCGTTACCCGCACAACCAGGACCGACACGGGACTGGGCGGCATCACCATCTGGCTACGGGGCAACAACGGCTACAGTTACTACTATGCCCACATGGACGGCATCGCCTCGGGCATAGGCCCCGGCACCTCGGTGAGCGCCGGACAGACCGTCGGCTGGGTGGGCCACACCGGCAACGCCGGCAGCTGCAACCACCTGCACTTCTGCGCGTACACCTCGTCGGGCACGGCCGTCAACCCGTACGCCACTCTGCGCGCAAGCGACTAGTACTCGGCCGCTTTCACTGTTCCGGTAGGTCCGGCTACGTCGAAAGACGTGGCGGCGGGCCTGAGGCCCGCCGCCACGCAAGACGACTCGTCCGTGTCTGAGAGCGGCCCTACACGATCCCCTGGTCCATCATGGCGTTGGCGACCTTGAGGAAGCCGGCGATGTTGGCGCCGTTCACGTAATTGCCCGGGGTGCCATAAGTGGCGGCCGCGTCGACGCAGGCCTGGTGGATGCTCTTCATGATCTGGTGCAGCCGCTGGTCGACCTCCTCGCGGGGCCAGTTGAACCGCATGCTGTTCTGCGACATCTCGAGGCCGGAGGTCGCGACGCCGCCGGCGTTGGCCGCTTTGCCCGGCGCATAGAGTATGCCCGCGTCGAGGAAGACGGTGACGCCCTCCGGGGTGGTGGGCATGTTCGAACCTTCTGCCACGAGGTAGACGCCGTTCTTGAGGAGGTTGCGGGCATCTTTCTCGTTGATCTCGTTCTGAGTAGCGCTGGGGAAGGCACAGTCGGCCTTGAGGTCCCACTGCGGCGAGTGATCGGCCGTTGGGTCGAAGGCCGTGTACACGGCGCTTGGGTACTTGTCGACGTACTCGCTGATGCGGCATCGGCGGACGTTCTTCAGGCTCATGAGGTGGGCGAGCTTCTCGGAGTCGAAGCCGGCTTCATCGTAGATGAACCCGCAGGAGTCGGAGGCGGTGACCGGCTTGCCGCCCAGTTGCAGGATCTTCTCAATGGTGTACTGGGCTACGTTGCCGCTGCCGGAGACGAGGCAGGTCTTGCCGGCCATGGTTTGGCCCTTGGTGCCCAGCATCTCGGCGGCCAGGTAGACGCACCCGTAGCCGGTCGCTTCGGGGCGGATGAGGGAGCCGCCCCAGTTGAGGCCCTTGCCGGTGAGGACGCCGCTGAACTCGTTGCGGAGGCGCTTGTACTGGCCGAAGAGGTAGCCGATCTCGCGGCCGCCCACCCCGATGTCGCCCGCGGGCACGTCGGTGTCGGGGCCGATGTGGCGGAAGAGCTCGGTCATGAAACTTTGGCAGAACCGCATGACCTCAGCGTCGCTCTTGCCCTTGGGGTCGAAGTCCGAACCACCCTTGCCGCCGCCCATGGGCAGTGTGGTGAGGGAGTTCTTGAAGACCTGCTCGAAGGCCAGGAACTTGAGGATGCCCAGGTTGACGGAGGGGTGAAAGCGCAGGCCGCCCTTGTATGGGCCGATGGCGGAGTTCATCTGGATGCGAAAGCCGCGGTTGACCTCGATCTCTCCCCGGTCGTCGACCCAGGGGACCCGGAACATGATGACCCGCTCAGGCTCTACCATGCGCTCCAGGATCTTGGCCGTCCGGTATTCCGGATGGCGGTCGATCACAAGGCTGGTCGACTCCACCACTTCGAGCACAGCCTGATGGAATTCGGGCTCGGCCGGGTTCTTCTCCTTGACGAGGGCGACGATCTCTTCGGCATAGCTGTTCATAGTTCTCCCTTGAGGACGATTCAACACCCTGCTGGCGTGGAGTACACAGACGTGTATCCTGAACGAACGACGATAGATACGTGGGCCCTCGGCGTCTATGGACAATAGGCCAGTTTTGCCCTGGGTCCGTTTGGCCTAACGGCTAAGAGGAGGGTAAGTCATGGTGAGAACCTCCCTGGTGGGCAAACATGCGGTAGAGCGTCTCCTTCTTCTGGTGGGAGCTGTGCGCTCCGGTCTTGTGGACGCCTTGGCAGGTCTGGAGGCGGCGTCTGCTGCCGAGGTGGCTCAAACGGCCGGACTCGACCGCCGAGCCACCTCCATCATACTCGAGGCTCTCGCCGCGCAGGAGATCGTGGAGCGGATCTCAGAGCCCGCGGACACCACGAGGTACCGGCTGTTGCCTCAGGGGAGGGCCCATCTGGTCGACGAAGGGCCGGACTTGGAGCGGGCCGGCCTGTTGCATCAAGTGAACAAGGTGCGGGGTTGGCTCGAGTTACACGAGGTCATCCGCACGGGCGAGCCGTTCTCCACGTGGACGACCGGCTCCAGAGATGTCCGCACCCGCTCGCTGGCCATGGGCGAGCGCGAGCCCGAACTGCTGGACGAGATCGTCGAGCGGTGCCTCGCCTACGGAGGTCGGATCGAGACCATGATCGACGTGGGCGGCGCGGTGGGGCACCTGGCCCGGTGTTTCTCGCGCAAGGGGGTCAAGGCCACGCTCTTCGACCAAGAGGAGGTCATCCCGCTGGCCACGGAGTACCTCGGCGCCGAAGCCTCCGATATGGCCCTCATCGCAGGTGACTACACGCAGTCGCTGCCCGCGGGGCCCTTCGACCTGGTGTACTTCGGCAACGTTTACCACATCTACAGTCCCGAGACGAACGCCAGGGTCACTCGAGAGGCCTTCTCGATGGTCTCGCCGGGCGGTGTCATGGCCATCCAAGACTACGTCTGGGGCAGGAACGTCGACGCGGCCATGTTCGCCGTCAACATGTTACGCTCCACGGTGGACGGCGGGGTGTGGACCGAACAGCAGCACCGGGAGTGGCTGAGCGACGCCGGGTTCGTCGATATCGAGGTGGTCGATCTGCAGACGGCGCCCGTGCAGCTCGTCTTGGCCCGGCGCCCCCGAGGTTTATGAAGACGTACCCGCGGGCAGGTCTTGAACGATTGGTCGCGCCGGCGGGACGCAGCAGACCGTGATGACTATGTCGCCTGGCAGGAGTTCATATGGAGCGATATCAACTGAAGGATGAGATCTGGTGGGTCGGGGCTATCGACTGGAACACCCGTGATTTTCACGGGTACGACACCGTGCGGGGCACCACGTACAACGCGTACCTGGTCCTCGACGACAAGGTGGCCTTGATCGACGGCTGCCGGGAGGAGTTCGGCCACGAGACCCTGGCGCGGGTGAGAGGCTGCTGTGGAATGCGCCCGGTGGACTACCTGATCATCAACCACGTCGAGCCCGATCACTCGGGCGCCATCCCAGAGCTGATACAGAAGCTTACGCCTGAGCGCATCTTCTGCTCGAAGCGAGGCAAGGAGACGCTGGCTCTCTACTTCGGAGCCGCCCTGGTGGAGAGCTGGGACCTACAGGTCGTGGCCACCGGCGACGAGTTGACCCTGGGCCGCAACACCCTGCAGTTCATCGAGGCGCCCATGCTGCACTGGCCCGACAGCATGTTCACCTACGTCAAGGAGGCCAAGACCCTCCTGCCCAACGACGCATTCGGACAGCATCTGGCCACCTCGAAGCGCTTCGCCGACGAGGTCGACATCAACATCGTCATGGAAGAGGCCAGCAAGTATTACGCCAATATCCTCATGCCCTTCGGGAGCCCCATCCAGAAGATGCTGGCCAAGATCGGCGAGATGGGCTTGGAGATCGAGGCCATCGGTCCGAGCCATGGCGTCATCTGGCGGCGGCCTGAGGACGTGGCCCGAATCCTGCAGGCGTACGCGGCGTGGAGCGCGGCCAAGGCGCCCGAGCGCGTCACCCTCATCTACGACACCATGTGGCACTCCACCGAGAAGATGACAATGGCTATCTGCGACGGCGTTGTTCAGGAAGGGGTGGAGTGCTCCGTGCTCAAGCTCAGCGTGAGCCCTCGGTCGGAGGCGGCCCACCAGGTGCTGGAATCACGCGCCTTCCTTCTCGGCTCGCCCACTCTCAACAACGGCATCTTCCCGACCGTGGGCGGCTTCCTCACCTATATCAAGGGACTGCGGCCCAAGGGCCGCATCGCCGGTGCATACGGGTCGTGTGGCTGGGCGGGCGGCGCCGTGAAGCAGATCGACGCTGAGTTCCGCGAGCTGGGTCTGGAGACCATGGATCCCATCGAGGTCAAGTACATGCCCACCGACGAACAGCTCGATGCCTGCGTGGAGTTGGGACGCGAGGTGGCCCGTAGAGTCAAGGCCATGGGAGAGTGACCACGTGACGATGAAGGTGCTCGGTCTGGCCGGCAGCGCTCGTCGCGGTGGGAACACCGAGACGCTGCTCGATTGGTGCCTCGCCGCCGCCCGTGAGGCCGGTGCGGTGGTGGTCAAGTTCAGCCTGTGCGACCTCGACCTGCACGGCTGCCAGGGGTGCGACGCCTGCCGCAAAGACGGGGTCTGCATCAAGAAGGACGACATGGAGAAGCTCTATCCGCATCTACGCAACGCGGACTCCATCGCTCTGGCCGCCCCCACGTACTTCCAGGGGATGCCCGCGGTGCCCAAGATGGTGATCGACCGCTGCCAGCCCTTCTGGAA
>JAFGIH010000238.1 GCA_016929985.1 Thermoleophilia bacterium
AGGCGGCGCTTCGACCTCGCTTAACCCAGTGCCACCGCACCCGATACTTGAACAAACGAACAAAATGCCGGATGATCCTCTTTATCCTCGACGATCCAGGAGGTCGCCGAACACCTCAAGGTAGGCGCAAAAACGATCTACAGCCTTGTGCAACGGGGCCATCTCCCCGGGTTCAAGGTCGGGGGTCAGTGGCGGTTTCGGCGCAAGGACATCGAGAAGTGGGTCGAAGAACAGATGGCCCGACGCAGCCGAAGGAAGGCGCGGTGAGGCCATGACTGCCTTCGGCCGCACGGGAATGGCGAATGGGAATCGCGACTGACATCATCCTGCTCGTCGTGGTCGCGTTCGGCTGCGGGCTCTTGCTGCAGCGGCTCGGCCAACCGGTGATCCTCGGCTACATCGCGGCGGGCATCATCCTCGGGCCGCACACGGGCGGCGTCACCGTCTCCAACATCCACGAGATCGAGAAGCTCGCCGAGATCGGCGTGGCACTGCTCTTGTTCGCTCTCGGACTCGAGTTCTCGCTCAAGGATCTCAAGCCGGTCAAGAAGGTCGCCCTGATCGGCACACCCATCCAGATCATCCTGACCATCGGTCTCGGCTTCGGCATCGGTCACCTGACGGGCTGGGAATGGAAGGACTCCCTCTGGCTGGGCGCCTGCATCTCGCTGTCCAGCACCATGGTGATCCTCAAGACCCTGATGAACCAGGGCTGGCTCGGCACCCTGTCCAGCAAGGTCATGATCGGGATGCTCATCGTCCAGGATCTGGCGGTGGTACCGCTGATGATCATCCTGCCGCAGCTCAACAACCCGTCGGTGGGGTTGCCGGCCCTGGGCCTCGCCGCCCTCAAGGCTGCGGCGTTCATCGCCGGGATGCTGCTTCTGGGCACCAGGCTCCTGCCGCTCCTGATGGGTCATATCGCCAAGCTCGGTTCTCGTGAGCTGTTCCTGCTGGCCATTGCTGCCATCGGCCTCGGCGTCGGCTACGTCACCCACTTGGTCGGGCTGTCCTTCGCCTTCGGCGCGTTCGTCGCCGGCATGGTGCTCAGCGAGTCGGACTACGGGCACCAGGCGCTCAGCGACATCATCCCCCTGCGTGACCTGTTCGGCCTGCTGTTCTTCGCGTCGGTGGGGATGCTGCTCGATCCGGTCTTCCTGATGGACCATCTCGTGGAGGTGGTGATCCTGGTCGCGGCGGTCAGCTTCGGCAAAGGCATCATCTTCGCGGTCCTGGCCAAGGTGTTCAGGTACGGCAATGTCATCCCCCTGGCCGTCGGCCTGGGGCTCTTCCAGGTCGGCGAGTTCTCCTTCGTGCTGGCGACCGTGGGCGTCTCGACGAGATCCATCGGCCAGGATCTCTACTCACTGATCCTGACCACGGCCATCCTGACGATGATCCTCACGCCCCTCGTGTCGAGCCAGACGGCACGGTTGTACTCGCTGAAGAAGCGCCTGTTCCGGCACGAGCCGCTCGAGACGCTCAACATCCCCGAGACGGGACTGAGGCAGCACGCGGTCATCGTGGGAGGGGGGCGAGTAGGGTCGAGGATCGCCGGCGTCTTGAAGGGTTTCGGTCTTCCGCTGGTCGTCGTCGAGCTCGACCATCGGCGCGTCCAGAGCGCGCAGACCGACGGCATCCCTATCGTCTACGGCGACGCGACCCACGATATCGTGCTCGAGGCGACCGAGATCGGCACAGCGCGGCTGTTGGTGGTCACAACCCCGGACGTGGTCACGGCGCGGACGATCATCTTCAACGCGAAGCGCCACAACAGAGACCTGAACGTCGTGGCCAGGACCTCCGACCCCTCATTCTTGACGGTCTTCAAGGAGATGGGAGTCAACAGCGTCGTGCTTCCGGAGTTCGAAGCCAGCCTCGAAATGACGCGCAAGTCGCTGTTGCACTTCCCCATTCCGGTGTCCGAGATCCAGAACCGAACGGAGTCCTTGCGCCAGGATCTGTTCGCGCCCTTCTTCAACGACGGACAGGGCTACAAGACCCTCGTGCAGCTGAAGTCCGCCGAGCACCAGTTCGATCTCCAGTGGGTGCTGCTCCTCGAGGGGAGCCCGCTCGTGGCCCGTTCCATCGGCGGCGTTGAGATCCGTAAGAAGGCGGGAGCGTCGGTCGTGGGCGTCCTTCGCGACGAGAAACTGCTTCCCAACCCGGACGCGGCGTTCCGCTTTCAGGTCAACGACCTGGTAGCGATCATCGGCACGGACGAGGCGCGGAGGTCGTTCCAGGCGATGGCCGCTCCGGGCAGCGACGCCTCAAAGGCAGCAGAGCAGAGCGAGTAGACCACGCTCGATCAGCGTCTGATGACGCTCTTATGCTCCTCCCCTTCTTCTCGCTTGAAGATGCGATGACAGAACTTGCAGGTGTACTCCGTCCCCTTCGGCTTGCGAGCCCGAAGCTGGTTTCTGCTGCAGTGAGGGCACTTGAGCTCGATCAAGGTTCCCACCGTTATGGCGGGGATAAACCAAGCCATCCCGGTAACTTTAGCCGCTTGAGCGTGCTCAGTCAAAGCACATCACCGGCGCCGGAACTGCGATGGTGGAAGCCTCTGTCTGTCTACTGCACCAGCTCGAAGAAATCGTAGCTGAGCGTGACCGACTCGATGACGTTCTCGTCGGCCTCGTTGTCCCAGTCGCCGGCGACGAACTTCAC
>JAFGIH010000239.1 GCA_016929985.1 Thermoleophilia bacterium
AGACCAGAGGAGTCTGGCCTTCTCCGTTCTTGCGTGGGTCGAGCTTCATGACCTGTCCGACTTTGGCCTGGCGCTCCTTGGAGGCGCTCGAGCGAGCGTACGTGTTATCCGAATGCTGGGCCACGTAGAGAAAGCCCTCTTCGTCGGCCACGATGGTGGCGTCCACATCGCCGCCTATCCAGTAATGGAAGACCTCCGGGTAGGCATCTGCGCCGACGGGCGGGGCCTCACCAGGGGCGAGTTCCCGGAGGGTGGCGCTCACGTCCAGACCCTTGATGAGACCGCCCGAGTTCGCGAAGTACACTCGGTCTCCCACGAGGCACGGCGAGTTCTCCACACCCACATCCTTGCTGCCGTTCTTGTCGATGAGGGTCTGGGTCCACGCGGGGAAATCGAGCACGATCTGAGGCTCGACGGTAACCTTGCCCGCGGAGTCGTAGCCGCGGTTGAGCTTGAGGATGTAGAAGTGACCATTCTCACCGCCCTCGAAAGCGTAGTCGTTGCGAATGACGACACTCGAATCCCAGTCGTCGTTCCAGATCTGACGGGGGAGCGCGTCGGCGTCGAGGTTGAACAGCTCCGTAGGCTTCTCGCGATCTATGGCGATAATGCGCCACTTGTTGTCTCGGCAGCCCATGTAAATGAGGGGATAGCCGTCGGGATCGACCACCACCGAGCCCTTGAAGATGTCGTTGCCCTTGAACGGCGGGAGCAACTCGTCGCCTGTCGCGCCGTCCAGGAAATGGATCTTGTAGTCGTAGGCCCCGAACACCACCCAGGTCTTGCCGTCACGCTCAAAGACGCAGGGCTGGCCGGTCCAGCCGGTCCCGGTCCAGCTGGAGGTCTTGGCCCCGTCGGTCGAACTCCCCGACATGGGACCGAACCTCCACAAGACCTTGGGGGCCGCCGGCACCGGGCCCTCACCGTAGTAGGTGCGGGAAGCGTTGCCTCGGAACATGCTGAGCCCCTCGAACGACGTCTGGATGGGCCCGTAGAAGGTCCCTGCGACACGTACGTCTCCGGGCTCGTTCGGATCGCCCTGCCCTGGGGCGACCGTGGTGTTGGAAGTCGCGGCGACCACCGCAGCGGTGGTGTCGGTGCCCTCAGTATCTTCCGAGCCGTCCTCGCCCTCCGTGGTCTCCGACGTCTCGGAGTCCGTAGACCCGGTGGACGCGCCGGTGGAGGTCGTTTGACCGTCGCCGGTGGTTCCCCCCGTGTCGTCGCCACAACCACGAACCACGAGGAGGATAACCAGTGCGATGATCACCAGGCAGGCCAGCAATACCAGCCAGCGGACAACAAGGCGGCGGCGCCGTGCACGGCGCCGCTTCTCGAGACTCATCCTGTCGTATCTTCGTGTCTCCACGCGGTCAGTCTACCTCCAGTTCCAACATCTCGCGGCCGAACACCCCTGTGGTGTTGTCGGTGAAGGCCGCCCGGATGGGGACGATCTCATAGACCCCTATGTCCCACAAGACCTGGGCCACCTTGGGCCGCTTCGCCATGTCGCGCACGAACGGAAAGCGCCGCATGTAGCGCGCGAGCGCGGCCACTTTGGGCTCGCCCTTGAGCAGCCGGGCATCTCCCCACAGCTGCACGCCCTGGATCTTCTCCCAGTCGGCGTAGTCCTCGGTCACCGTGACGGCGACCGGCCCGGCTTCCCCGATGTGTGAGCCGTGGACGCTGCCGGGCTTGCTGAGGAAGACGAGACGCAAACCGTCATCCACACTGTAGAAGACGCTTGCCGCGTGCGGGCTGTTCCCGACGGGCGAGACGGTGGCGACTGTCATGGTGTGATGTGCGCGCAGGTAGCCCGCCACCCGCTCGCGCAGAGACCCACCGTCAGCCAGAGCCTGCATGCGTGCCCCGCCAACGCTTGAACAGACCGGGATCGACGGCGAACTGGTCGAGGATCCTACCCACCGTGTGATCGACGATGTCGCCGATGGTGTTGGGCTCGTGGTAGAAACTGGGGACCGGGGGCAGCACCACCGCGCCGTACTCGGTCACCTCGGCCATCAGGCGCAGGTGGCCGAGGTGCAACGGGGTCTCGCGCACCACCATGACGAGTCTACGCCGCTCTTTCAGGGTGACGTCGGCCGCGCGCGCGAGGAGCGTATCGCTGCGGCACTGCGCCACAGCCGACAGGGTCTTGATGGAACAAGGGGCGATGACCATCCCCATAGTGATGAACGATCCCGAAGCGATGGCGGAGTCGATCGCAGTCTCGCCATAGGCGATATCCGCCAAAGCTTCCACCTCTTCCGGCCGCTTTCCGTGCTCGAGCTCTATCACCCGCCGGGCGGCCGCGCTCAACACCAGGTGGGTCTCGATAGGAGAATCCCGGAGCACCTCGAGCAGCCGGATGCCGTACACCGCCCCAGAAGCGCCGGTGATACCGACGACCAGGCGCTGAGGACTAGTCACTTCTATGGTCACCCTCCAGGCTTGCCGGCCTCATGCCGGAGACTCCGCAATTGTAACAAGCCTATCCCCCGGCGATCGGCGGCAGCAGGCGCAGCTCGTCACCGTCATTCAGGGGTGTATCCAATCCTTGACCCTGCCGGACGTTGCGGCCGTTGACGAAAACCCCCACCCATACGGTGCCGTCATCCCGGAAGACGCGCGACTTCAGACGAGGTTCGCGCTCGATGCAATCGGTCAGGGCGTCGCGCACAGTCGCACCCTCGCACTCCATGCGCAGCGGTCTCCCGGGGCCGGCGATCCCCACGGGAAGTCTGATGACCGCTTTCGCCATGATCACGCCTTTTCGGCCTTGCTCAGCCGCACGTCGATGGCCAGCACATGTGGGTTCTGACAGAAGGCCACGCACTGCGGGTGACCGTCGCAGAGGTCGCACTTGAAGGCCACGTGGCGGTCTGGGTGTTCGCGGATGACTCCCTGGGGGCAGACGTCGTAGCAGGCGCCGCAGTTGGTGCAGAGCTCCTCGTCGACCTTGAGCACGAAGCCCTCCACCGGGTCCAGTCCCTCGGCCTCGACCCTGATTGGGTGCCGGACGATGGCCCCCACTGGGCAGGCCTCTTCACATTTGGCACACGCGGTCTGCAGACACGTGTGCCCTCTCATGACCGCGTTGGTCAGGTCGACATCGATGCGCAGCCGCGCGACCGACGGTCGGAACGCTCCTTCGTGCCACGCCGAGCAGGCCAGCTCGCACATGCGGCAACCCGTGCACTTTTTGTGGTCTATCATCACGTGGGGCATCGGAATCCTTTCTCAAGAGGCGTGTCCGGCAGTCACAGCCGGACGTCGACACCCAGTGCAGACAGGCGGGCCTCGGTGGGCCTTCCGGCCTCGTCCCAGCCGCGCAGACGGTAGTACTCTTGCAGAGCATCCTTCCAATCCTTGTCGCCGATGGCCTTACCCGCTGAGGGCCCGTCGATGAAGGCGAACTCCGTCTTGTACAACTTGGCAGGCAGGCTGTCGGGCTCCACGCCTTCGCGCAGGTTCAGAAGCCGTCCCAGGTTCCATATGCGTTCACCTATGAGCATGACCTCGTCTTCGGTGAACTCGCGCTTCCACACGTGCCTGAGCATCTGGCAGAGTTGAGCAGGATCGACCGCCCAGAAATCGCACCAGATGCCGCTGAACTTCACCGAGCTGAAGTTCTGCCCGATAAATCCGTTGGAGACGTGCCCGCTGATGATCTGCTCCGCCTTTCCCTCCATGCTGTCCGCCGGCCGGGTGCCCTCGAGCACTTCGTCGGCGATGGGATACGCCCTCATGTGGCAACCGCCGCGGTCTGCGGTCGCGTACGCGAGGCTCATGCCGAAGGCCCCCCGAGGATCGTAACCGGGCAGCTCGAGGTTCTTCACCTCCATCGCCATCTCGGGCACCCCGTAGTCGCTCGCAAGAATCCGGGCGCCGCGTGCCAGGTATGCACCGACCCCTTCACGATTGGCGATCAACGCGGGCGCCGCCACGTAGCTCTCCACTTCTCCGAAGCGGAGCCCGCAGTCGACGATGCCTCGCTCGGTCATCTCCATCGCCAACGCGACAACGGAGCCTGTGGAGATCGTGTCGAGGCCCCACTCGTCACACTCGTGGTTGAAACGCATCAGAGCCTCGATGTCGCCCACCCCGCAGTTCGAGCCGCATATGGCGATGGTCTCGTACTCCGGCCCTTCGCCCCTCACCCCTCCGGCATCGTGCACCTGCCGACAGCCGAGCGCGCACTGGTAGCAGGCGCGGTTGCCCACCTTTATCGCCTGGAAGGCTTCCGAATTGATGCCGTCGATCTCTTCGAAGCTCCCTGCCGACCAGTTGCGAGTGGGCAGAGCTCCCGCGCCGTTCACGGGATCGACCAGGATGGGGGTGCCCTCCTCGTTCGCCCATAGATTGGCGTCGGTCAGTACGTATTCGCGGTGGATCCGGGCGATATCGGCGAGGAACTCCCGGGCGTCACCCACCCTCACCGAGCCGGTGCCGCGGATCGCGATCGCCTTGAGGTTCTTGGAACCGAACAGCGCGCCGTGACCGCCCCGTCCCGCTTTGTGGAACCGGTCTGTGCTCAGACAGGCCCAGGGCACGAGATTTTCACCCGCTGGCCCCACCGACAGCACCTTGGCGTTCTCGTCGAGATCCTCTCGCAGCGCTTCTTCGATCTCCGAGGTCTTCATGCCCCAGTACTTCTCGCCCGCGTAGACGAACTGCACCTCGTCGTCCTTGATCCAGACGACGGTCGGACGCGCTGCCTTACCCGTGATGATGATGAGGTCGTACCCGGCGAACTTCAT
>JAFGIH010000240.1 GCA_016929985.1 Thermoleophilia bacterium
GAAGCGGCGCCGAGCCCAGCAGCAGCACCTTCAGGGGACGCTTGTGGCGCGTGTCCTCATCCCACAGCCTCTTGACCGATTCAGCCCAACCCGAGGCCTTCTGGACCTCGTCGAGCACGAGGACGACGCCGTCCTGGCCCATGGCCAAACGAGCCGCCTCCCACTGCTGCGCCACCCAGTCGGGGCCCCTGAGTGTCGGTTGATCGGCGGTCGCGAAAACGACAGGCAGCCCTGCCGTTTCGACCACCTGCTGCACCAGCGTGGTCTTACCTACCTGACGGGCACCGGCCACCACCTGCAGGAAGCGTCGCGGCTCAGCCAGGCGTCGGGCGAGCTCGGCGCCCTGTGTCCGCTGGAAGGGTGGTGACGGTTTACTCAGCGTGCTTAGTATTTCTACTCATGATGTTTAGCAAAGTCAACAGGCCGACGGACGGGAGCGGGCAGTGCAAGCTGATATCTCGATCGAGATCCGAAGGGCCCATGGTGTAGGCTCTCGTCATAGACCGGCCGTACTGCCCGTCATCGCCCCGCACGCCCTTTGATATCATCGGCGGGAGTAGACTTCCCTTCGAACGACGCCGTGTGTTCTTGTTGCGAGCCGGCTGCGGGCGTGTTAGGCGGCCCGGCCCTCCTGGGGAGAGGAACAGGATGCACGAAGAGTGGTACGTCCATCGTGACGGACACCAGTACGGCCCATACACCTGGGAAGAGATCGTCCACCAGGGCCAGATCGGCAGCATCACCGCTCGCGACCAGTTGTGGAGCCAAACCCTCAACGACTGGGTGCCCGCCGACCGCGTGGCGGGGATCCCGTTGGCGTCCCCAGCCGGAGACCGGCAGACCCGGCGCCGTGGAAAGACGATTGCCCTGGCCGTGGGGAGTGCTCTCGTGGTGGTGGCGGCGGTCGTCGCCTCGGTCCTCGTCTTTGCCACGAATAGGGACGCCGCAAGCGGTTCCGGTGTCATCCCCGAGACCACCACTGTGACTACCGCAGTAGGGCTGCACCCCATCTACGAGAGCGGCAAGGGCGGCTATATCGACGAAAGCGGCGCAGTGGTGATAGAGCCGCTGTTCGAGGAGGTAGGCCGTTTCAGCGACGGCCTTGCCGCCGTGATCCTGAACGGCGAAGAAGGCTTCATCGACGCCGGCGGCGCAGTAGTCGTACACCCTCCCGAGGACGCCGCTGTCCGCCCCCTCTACGCTTCCTTCTCCGAGGGTCTCGCGGCGCTCCAGTCGACCACGGAGGACGTCTACGGGTACATCGACACCACCGGAGCATGGGTCGTCGAACCGCGATTCGAGGAGGCAGGCCCCTTCTCGGAGGGCAGAGCCTGCGTGGTGATCAACGGCCGGTACGGATATGTCGATGGCAGCGGTGCGCTGGTCGTCGAGCCGCAGTTCGTTGAGGCAGGCTCCTTCTCATACGGGCGCGCCCTCGTTGAAGTCGAAGGAAGACTCGGGTACATCGATAGGACCGGTGCTCTGGTCATCGAGCCGCAGTTCGACTTCGCCACGACCTTCCGCGAAGGTCTCGCAGCGGTAGCGGTGTACGGAAAGTCCGGGGACTACGATTCGGGCTACATCGATGCGAACGGAGACTGGGTCATCAGGTTCCCGACAGCACGGCTGTCTTCTTCCGGAGAGATCCCTCCCAAAGCGCCCCTTCTCAACGACGACTCGGGTTTTGCCGAGGGTCTTGCGGTGGCGCAGAGATGGGACAGTGGATCAGACAGCTATCTCACCGGCTACCTGGACAAGACCGGCGCTTGGGCGATCGAACCCTTGTTCTTCGAGGCGTATCCATTCTCGGAAGGCCGTGCGGTGGTGGGTGCATACGACGAAGATGACGGAGAACACGTGTACGGCTACATCGACCGCAGCGGGGACTTCGCCATCGAAGCGCGCTACCGCTCGGCCAGAGATTTCTCCGGGGGGATCGCCGAGGTATCGTGGTACGCGAGAGACCCGGATGCGGATCCCCCATTCTCTCTGGTCTACAAGTCGGCCTATCTAGACTCTGACGGTTCGGTGGTCTGGAGTTCCGACTAGCCATCGACCGGCTCTCCGCACCCTGGAACGTCACCCCTCCGGCCTTCTGCCGCAGCCGGCACAGGCGGCCGACCCGGCCGCTATGGAAGATCCGCAGTACTTGCAGAAGACCGCCTGAACAGGCGCCGCCACCGGCCCGGGGTGGGGCGAAGCGACGCTGCGGCTGTCAGACGGCGGCACGTAGGGAGCCGGCGCAGAGGGAAGTGGCATGTAGGAGGGCGGCATGTGCGGTAGCGGACCTCGCACATTCCTTCTTCTGTGGTTGACCAGACTCACGGCCAGGACGGCCCCGGCCAGGACGAGAGCGGCCACCGCCACGATGACGCCGATGAGCCAGGAGGGTATGCCCTCAGACGGCGCCTCGGTCCCCTGGGCCGCCCACAGAGCATTCTCGGCCTCCACGTCGAAGGGCACCTTCTCGCCCAGTCCTTGCCCTGTGGCAACCAACATCTCGCCGGGGCCGACCATCTGGGAGGTACCGTCCACCAGGCTGGTCAGTCGGACCGTGCCGTCGATCACCTTGAGCCGGGACTCGGTACCGGTCTCCTCGGCCACGAGCACCGTGCCCTTGATGCTGGTCACCGCCTGGTTCATGGTGATATTCATGCTGCCGTCTTTGAGTATCTTCTTGATGTTGGCCCGAACATTGCCGATCACCAGCTTGATCTTGGAGTCGTCCTGCGGAGGTGACTCAAGGACGATGATGGTATTGGGCTTCATATGGAAAGTGGTCATGTCGGTGAAGGAGAGGATGGCCTCGCTGTCCGGGCCCGTCCTGATGTGGTCGTTGACGTAGAGCACCATGCCCATCTCGGCAACGTCGTAGTCCTCGGGATCGTGGCCGGGCGCAACGTCGACATTGCCCGAGATATCCGAGAACCGGGTGCCGGAATCCATAGCCGTGTACGGGTAGTTCGACGTCGTGGTGGTCGACGCATAGTCGGCCGGGTCATGCACCTCCACTGACACCCAGTCCTGGTCCGTGCCGCCCCGCCCGTCGGAGACCCGCACCACCACCTTGTGTACACCCTTGTCCGGCTGGGGCATGAGCAGGGTGTCGCCGGTCGTAGGCACGCTCACCCCGTCCACCTCCCACTCGTAGGTGACAGGGTCGCCGTCGGGGTCGGAGGCCCTGGCCTTGACCCTGACCGTACTCTCGATGGTGGTGCGTTGTCCCTCTGGGGTGGAGGTCCATATGAGGCTGACCGTGGGCAGCTGGTTGTCCGAGAAGGGGTCTACCCATTCGTAGATGTAGAGGATCTCCCCCCAGGCCCCGGGAGAGGCGCCGGAACTGACCCTGGCTCTGAACACCCCCTGTCCTGGGGGATCCTTGGCAGGCCGGCCCAGGCCGATCTCGAGCGTCTCCACGGTCTCTTTGCCGGCCGCCTGCTCTCCTTTGGCCAGGGTCGGCGCGGTGACCGACACGCCCTTCCCCGCACCAGATCCCCCGGACGCGTCGCCCAGCAGGTCCTGGATGGAGAAGTTGGCGGCCTTGGCATTGATCGCGTTCGTGCCCCCGTCATCGGCGACGTAGGCGCGCACGGTGATCTCGTAGGTCTCTCCGGGGACGATCTTCTCGGGGAAAGGAGTCCATTCGCACTTCTTGGCGTAGTGATTGTGACGCGTGGGGTAAGGCCCCTCGTCGGTGTCGTAGCAGTCCACGGTCTCGTAGTGCATCTCCAAGCTGGTTCCGGAGACGGCTACGCGGATGCTGGTGTCGAAGCTCAAGAACAGCTTCTTGTCTTTGTCGGCCCATGTTATCGGCGAGCCGGGACCGGTGAACTCCCGCGTGTAGTCCTGGGAGTCGAGCCACGTTTCGGCCAGTCGCCAGTAGCCCTCCTGCTCTTGGGCGGCGGAAGCAGACGGGTGGGCAAGAGACGCAACCAGCATCGATGCAGCGGCCAGAAGCGCAAAGATCATCAGTGCTCTGCGTAGCAGGGTGACACGAATCTTCCACCCCCTCAGGCGCACCCGGTACGACGGCCTCATGATATCGCCCGGTCACCGACGAAGCCAGATGGGACGGTCAACCCCTTCGGTCGACCCACGCCCCCAGGGGTGCGACGGCGAAGCAACGCGTCGGCCGTGGCCTCGTCGGCGGCAGCCCACGCTCCCATTAGGGCGGCCTGGCTGGCTTCGGCGTCGCTACCCTCGACCGAAAGGATCAAGGGGGCACACAGATACCTCCGTGTGAGCTCATATGTCCCAAGCGCAGTAGCCACAGTGCGGACAGCACTGCACTTGCTCGCCGAGAGCTCGCCGAGCCATGGGGGCAGGCCGCATATCGAGATCCGGAGTCTGGTCTTGGGGGAAGACGGTGGTCATTCGCGCTCCTTTGCAGCTCGAAATGGATCAAGCCGTCTTACGCATCAGGATCGACATATTCATGGTGACGCCTGCGCCGGACAGTCCGCCCGTCTATGCGACTGCGGTCGATCATCTTCTTGCGCTCGTTCCGCGTTCGCGCCCGAGCGCACCGGACAA
>JAFGIH010000026.1 GCA_016929985.1 Thermoleophilia bacterium
ACCAGCGGCGAGGCGACAAGGAACGAACTGGGCGATGTGGTCTATACCTACACCTGGCCCGACAGGACACCGGAGTTCCTCTTCGATCCCGACACGCAGAACGTGGGCGACTACCGCCTGCTCACACTTCCCGGCTTTGCCTGGGGGCCTGATGGTCCGCTTTTGAGAAGTACGAACGAGCCGCTCCATGAGTGCGCCTACGAGGATGCGGCCTTGGCCCCCGGTCTAGAGCTGAGCGGCGCCGCCCGCCTTAGGAATCTGCGCGGCCGGCTTCTGGACGCGCGCCTTGCCCTGCTCGAGAAACTGCAGCTGGCCGCCGAGCGTAGACGAGCTGACCAGCTCGAGGAAGAGTGCATGGCCGTTCTGGCCGATGCCTTCACTTACGACGAGGCCGAGTTCCTCCTTCGCATGGACGCCATCTACGAGGCACTCCACGCCGGAAGCGAGATCATGTGGACACCTTTGCGGGAAGAGGCGTTTCACAGCAGCGGTCTTAAGGATCTCTTCGGGGTCGTGGCCCACGTCGAAAAGGAGATCCGGTTCGGGTCCATGCACACCACGCGCGAGAACTTACACCGATGCATCGGCAGTGATCGCGTCTCCTACTACCAAGTGGTCGGGCATCCCCAGCAGTCGGCTGTGGATGAAGCCTTGGCCAGGTTCGAGACTCTGGAGGAGAAAGAGAGCGCGTTTATGGTTGAGTACGAGGACTGGATCAGCCATGCGCTGGAAACCCGCTTCTCCGAAGAGGTGGCGCTTCTTGTTAAGGTTCCCCGCAGCCATGCCGGCGCCTGTCGGTTGATGCTCACCTCTCTGGCCGACTTCGTGAAGACCCACGTGGAAACCACCGGCCAGCTGCCGCCTCTTGCCCTGGCCTCACCCACCCCGACCCCGGTCGAAGCCGCCAACGTCTTTCGCCTCGAAGGGGACATGTGGACCGTTCGCTACGAGAACCAAGAAAGCCACTTTGCCGACCTTCATGGTTTCCGCTATGTCCACCATCTCCTGGCTCAACCCCACCAGAGCATCTCGGCCCTAGCACTCTACGCTGTGGGCCAGGGAGCAGCCAGAGAGACCGGGCACGACATCTACAGGGAGCTGTCCGAGAAGGAGCTGGCCGGGGAGAACCTGTCCGTGAGCGGAGGCGGTCACCTCGATTATGTTCGTGACCATGGCGAACAGCGCGAGTTGCTCAGGCATGCCGACGACCTTCGTGACGAGATCGCCCAGGCCAGGGCATTCAATGATCCGGCACGCGTCGAGATCCTTTCACAGGAACTGGACTTCATTCTAGATGAGTTGACCAAAAGCACCGGCCTTGCGGGGAACCCTCGCCCCATGACCGATCGAGATGCAAGTGTTCGCTCGACCGTTTCTCAGGCCGTTAGCCGAGCCCTCAAGCGCATCAAGAAAGAGATCCCTGCCCTCGAGGAACACCTGAGGGCGTCCATAAGTATGGGATATCAGTGCATCTATGCCCCTCAGTCCCACATCGATTGGGATCTTCGAGGTCTGTAACGCCGGTCTTTACCTGGTAACGCCCGTCTTCACGCCTTCCCTTGTGGAGGCGACAGTCCACATGCCCCCGTAGACGTGGCAGTCAAACCAAGGCCCTAAGACCAGACCGGTCTTCGCGCAAGCCTCCAGGAGCCTTTCTGCCACGTCGGGCTCCTGGAGGTTTCTTTATGGAGTGAAGAGGCGCGGCCAGGTACCGCCATAGGAAGCCCGCGGGTTTCCCCACGCCGCACAGGTCGTGGGGCTCCGCATGCGCACACATCTCTTCTCGAACTGTCCCACCTGAAAGCAACACACAAGGAGTACGACACTCATGAAGATAGAGATCACCACCATCTGTGGACCGAACCCCTGGCTATGGCGGGTCTGGCAGGGCTGCCGTTGCCTCGCCTGGGGCGCGGAGAAAGACGCACTGAGTGCGCGGGCCCGCGCCCAAGGCGCCATGAAAGCGGCCAAGCGCAAGCAGATCACGCGCTGGCCCAGAACAACCACCAGCCGCTGATGCTTCCACCCCTTCGTCATTAGAGAGAAGGTGATCGGTGACCCATCTACACCATTTCATCGCAGGCAGCTGCGCCGCTTACCTGAGCAGTGGACCCCACGGAGGCAGACACTTTTGCGCGCACCGAGACGGTGAGTGCAGACTCTCTGGTGAAGCACCGGCCCCGTGTCGCTACCTACAAGAGACGGTCATGCCCACCGACGAGATAGGTAGCGCCAAAATCGAGTACCTCTTGACCGTCGGGCATGTTGCTCCCTCGCGCCGCCAAGCGGGCCCCATGGTGCCCTCTGATGAAAGTCTATCGCCGAGCCCAAGCGAACCTCACACTGGAGCACGCGCCCGCGTGACCAGCTAAGACCCACGCGCATTCCGCTACTCGTTCTTCTCTAGGGGCCGCCTCCAAGGCGGCCCCTTCTCTTTCACACAAAATCTCGTGACGGGAGGTCACACATGTGCCACACACGACTTGCTTCCCCCCTCCCCTTGGAGCGTACATGGCATGCAGATGAGGACGCCATGCTGGCCGCGCTTCGGCTGGTTCTGCGACTTCCGGCGAGACCAACACGACCGAATTCGGAGGTGGTGATGTGAAGGCGGCAGCGACAGAACTCCCGGCCCCCAAGCGCATCGCCGTCTACCAGCGGGTGAGCTCCGAGACCCAGCGGGAGCGGGAGACCATAAAGACCCAAGCCGAGGCCCTGGAGCGAGCCATAGCCGCCGCCACAGACGTCCAGGTCACCGACACCTATACAGATGACGGCGTCTCCGGAACGGTGCCCCTCTCCCAGCGCCCCCAGGGTGCCCGTCTTTTGGCTGACGCCGCCCAGGGGCTCTTTGCCGAGGTGTGGGTCTACCGATACGACCGCTTGGCCCGCGATGAGATCGAGTCGCTTCTGGTGCGCAGAGACCTCACCTCATTGGGGGTCAAGCTCTACTCCGTGAGCGAAGGCTACTCCGGTGATCTGCTCTACGGTATCCAAGCGGTCATGGCCGGCGAAGAGCGCCGAGTGTTTCTCGCCCGCTCGGCCGAAGGCATGAACCGGGCCGCCAAGGAAGGCAGATACTGCGGAGGCATCGTCCCCTATGGATACCGGGTGGACGGCTACAAGAACACCGCTCGGCTGGTGCCGCAAGATGAGCCGCTCCCCAGTTGCCTCATGAGCGAGGCCGAGGTTATCTGCCATATCTACTCCCGTCTGGCCATAGACGGCTGGAGTTGCCGCCAGGTCGCCACCGAACTGAACGACCTCGGCATCCCCACCAAATACACCATCGAAGGTCGAGGTGTGAGAGGCAAGGCTGTCCAGGGGCGGTGGGGTGCCGGACGCATCCGTAACATGGTCGTGAACCCCGTCTACCGCGGTGAGCTTCTCTATGGCCGGCGGTCGACCAAGAGCCGTCAGGTCATCAAGGCCACCGTCCCCGCTCTTGTCGATGAGGATCTCTGGCAGGCCGCCCAAGAGACGCTCACCCGTAACCGGATATGCGCCAAGAACACCGAGCGC
>JAFGIH010000241.1 GCA_016929985.1 Thermoleophilia bacterium
GCCATCGTCCGCGAGGAGATGGACGCCATCGGCGCCGTAGAACTCTCCATGCCCACGCTGCACCCGGCGGACGTTTGGCAGGCCTCCGGCCGCTACTCGTCTATCGGACAGGAGATGTTCCGTCTCCAAGACCGCGGCGGCCGGGATATGGTTCTGGCCATGACTCACGAAGAGGTCTTCACCTGGCTCGCCTCCCGCGAACTGCGCTCCTACCGCGACCTGCCGCAGGTCTGGTATCAGCTGCAGCTGAAATTCCGTGATGAGCCGCGGCCCAAAGGCGGGGTGCTCCGGGTGCGGGAGTTCATCATGAAAGACTCCTATTCGTTCGACATCGACGAAGCCGGACTCGAAGCGAGCTACGCGAAACACATCGGAGCGTACGACCGCATCTTCAGCCGCTGCGGCATCGAGTTCTACCGTGTGGAGAGCGACAGCGGCTTCATGGGTGGCGCACAGGCCCACGAGTACACCGCGCCTGCGGCGGCCGGCGAAGACCGCATAGCTCTGTGCGAGTCGTGCGGTTACTCGGCCAACGTGGAACTGGCGCGATCTGTCGCGCGTGCGCCGGAGACGCTCGTGGATGCGGATGCGGGAGCTGGGCAGGCCGGCGCGGCGCAGGCGGTTGCGGCGCCAAGGGAGGTGGCCACGCCTGAGAAGCGCACCATCGAAGAGGTGTCGGGATTCCTGGGCATCTCGTCGGCGTCGCTCATCAAGGCGCTGGTCTATGTTGCCGATGAGAAGCCGGTCATGGCTTTGGTGCGCGGCGACCACAGCCTGCACGAGAGCAAGCTGGCCCGCTATCTGAAAGTGGAGGTCCGCGCCGCGCATCCCGAGGAGGTGGCAGCTGCGACCGGGGCCGCAGTGGGGTTCGTGGGCCCGGCGGGTCTACCGGTCGGTGGGAAGCTGCGCGTCATCGCCGACGAGAGCCTGCGCCCGGACGACGGCGGCCCGCGCGAGTACGCGGCGGGCGCCAACAAGCCGCATACGCACCTCATGGGGGTAGTGGTGGGCCGGGACTTCCAACCCGAGTTCGCCGATCTGCGCGAGGCCCAAGAGGGCGACGGTTGCCCGGAGTGCGGCCGTCCACTGGTAGTGAAGCAGGGCATCGAGGTGGGCAACATCTTCAAGCTGGGCACCAAGTACTCCGTACCTCTGGGTGCCACCGTGCTCGACGAAGCGGGCCAGGAGCGTCCCATCGTCATGGGTTCCTACGGCATCGGTCTGGCCCGCATCGCGGCCGCGGCGGTTGAGCAGCGCAACGACGAGCGAGGCATCATCTGGCCCAAGGCCATCGCGCCGTTCGACGTCCACCTGGTGCAGGTGCAGACGAAGGACCCGGTACAGACCGAGATGGCGTCTGCGCTGCACGACGCGCTGAGCGCTGAGGGCTGGGAGGTGCTGTGGGACGATCGCGACCAACGTCCCGGCTTCAAGTTCGCCGACGCCGAGCTGATCGGCTGCCCGGTTCGGGTCACGGTGGGCAAGAAGAGTGCAGAAGGAGTCGTGGAGGTGGAGCCGAGGCAGGGCGGCGAACGCGAGGAGGTCGCGGTGTCTGAGTGCCCGGCGCGCGTGCGTCGTCTCTGGGAGGCAGCCGTCTGAGCGTGTTATAATCTCCCAGCAAACGAAAGCCAAGCTGGTTCACGAAAGTGGGTGCGGATGAGCCCACTTTTGTTTTACTCGAGGGAATAGGTCGTGGCACTGTCGGAGACGTGGATGCAGCAGCTCATCGACCGCGAGGTCGAGGGTGTCGAAGTGGTGCTCCTCGAGGAGGTAGGTGGTAGGAGGCAGAGAGTGTTCCGCCTCTACATCGACCACCCCGGCGGAGTCACGCACGAGTTGTGCAGCCGGGTGTCCGGCGCAGTGGGGCAGGCTCTCGACGAGCTCGACTCGATCGAAGGGTCGTATACCCTGGAGGTCAGCTCCCCTGGACTGGAGCGGCCGCTCCGCAAGCGGAGTCACTTCGAGGCCCAGGTGGGTAAGAAGGTGTACGTGAAGACGCGGGCGCCGATCGAGGGCGCCAAGGTCTGGCAGGGGATCCTGCTGGAGGTCGCGGAAGACGCGATAGTGATCGAGGACGCGGGGCGGCAGGCGAGGATCCCGCTGGGTGAGATCGGTAGTGCTCATCTGATATACGAGTTCAAATAGGGGGAAGGGATGAACAAGGAGACGATAGAAGCTCTCCGCCAGATCGAGAAGGAGAAAAACATCCCCTTCGACCTTCTGATAGGAGCGCTGGAGGACGCCCTCCATTCCGCCTACGAGAAGACCACCCACGCCGTTCCGTTCTCGGAGGTGAAGATCGACCGTGAGACCGGTGAGATCCGGGTGTTCGAGCTGGTCTTCCCCGAGGGCTATGAACCTCAGGTGGACGACGAAGAGGTCGAGATCGACACTTCCATAGCCGAACGTAACGAGATCACACCTGACGACTTCGGGCGCATCGCCGCCCAGACGGCCAAGCAGGTCATCTACCAGAGGATCCGCGAGGCCGAGCAGGGCATCGTGTTCAACGAGTATTCCAACCGCATCGGGGAGATAGTCACCGGCATCGTGCAGCAGTCGGACAGCCGCTACACCCTGGTCGATCTGGGTAGGGTCGAGGCCCGGTTGCCCAAGGGCGAGCAGGTGCAGAGCGAGCGGTACGAGCACGGCATGCGCCTCAAGGCGGTCATCAAAGAGGTCTCGCAGAATCCCAAAGAGCCGCCCATCATCCTCTCGCGGCGCAGTGAGGAGTTGGTGCGTAGGCTGTTCGAACTCGAGGTCCCGGAGATCGCAGACGGGCTCGTCGAGATAGTCGGAGTGGCGCGGGAGCCGGGATATCGTTCGAAGATCTCGGTGGTGTCACACAGCGACGGGGTCGATCCCGTGGGAGCCTGCGTGGGGCCGAGAGGCTCGCGCGTGCGCATGGTGGTCTCCGAGCTGCGGGGTGAAAAGATCGACATCATCCCATTCGATGAAGAACCGGCGCGTTTCGTAGCCAAATCGCTGTCGCCGGCGCGGGTGAGAGAGGTCATCCTCGACGACCAGCAGCGTGAGGCCACCGTGGTGGTGCCCGATGACCAGCTCTCGTTGGCCATAGGCAAAGACGGGCAAAACGCTCGTCTTGCCAACAGGCTCACCGGCTGGAAGATCGATATCAAGTCGGAGAGCGCCATGAACGAAGAGGACGCGGCATACCCGACGACGACTCGAGAGGAGCCCCTGGTCGTCGACGGACGGTGCCATGCGCTCACTGTCGGCGGCAAGCGTTGCCCTAACGCAGCGCTGCCAGGCAGTCTATACTGCGGCATAGCGGGTCATCAGGGGCTCGGTGGTGAGCGAGCCTGAGCGCCGCTGTATTGGGTGCGGGCTCCGGGGGCCGCAAGGCAGCTTCCTCCGTTTGAGCCTGGATCTGGACAGCGCGCCGCCGCGCGTGATGGTGGTGGCGAAGGGGGGACAAAGAGGCCGAGGGGCGTATCTATGTAGGCGAAGGGCGTGTCTGGACAGGGCTTTGCAGAAGAAGGCCTTTCAGCGGGCGTTCCGGACTACAGTGGTCGTGAACGAAGGCGAAATAGGTGCGGCATTGCTCGGCATAATCGACGAGTAGCCGGGCGAGCGAGATAGGTGGGTCGTGGCGAAGAGACGGATATACGACATCGCTAAAGAGAAGGGCCTGACGAACCAGGAGCTGCTGGAGCGTCTCAAGGCGGCCGGCCTGGAAGTCAAGAGCAGTGTCTCCACGGTCGAAGAGGCCGAGGTCGAGCGGCTGTTGGGCGCCAAGCCCGCGCCTGCCAAGCGCAAGGCGGCCGAGAAGCCTGAAAAGACGGCTGCTGTGGAGCCGCAGGCCGGCGAGGCCCCGGCAGACAAGGCAGCTCCGAAGGCTGCTACTCCCAAGGCCGCCTCAGCGAAGCCCGCTGCGCCTAAGGTCGTCGAGACGAAGCCGAAGCCGGCCAAGGCTGCTCAGCCTTCTGAGCCTTCCGCGGCAGGGGCCGAATCAGCGACCCCCGCGCCCACGCCGGTAACGGCTGCCCCCGAACCCACGTCGGCAGCGCCCGCCACGGCGCCCCGGACAGCTCAAACCACTCCGGCTGCTCCCAGTACGCCACAGACATCACAGCCTCCCAAGGCGGATAGCCCGCGGCCCGAGACGCCAAGACCTGGAGCGCCGCGGCAGGAAGCGCCACGGCCGCAGGGCCCGCGTCCCGTTGGGCCTCGGCCAGAGGGTCCGAGACCCGGGTCTCGTCCTCCGCTCAAACCACGGGGCAGGGGACCTCGTCTAGAGGACATGCCGACCGTCGTCGGCCCAGGCGTACCGCTACGCAAGGGGGTCAAGCCCTCAGGCAACGTGGTCACTAAGGAAGAACTGGCCCGCATCCAGGCTGAGAAGGCCGCGCAGGCTGAGGCCGCGCGCAAAGCCGCGGCCGCTGCTCCTCCCCCGAAGGCCCCTTCCTCCGGGAACGTCGATCGTCCCGGCCGGGTTCCAGTGCCCCGGCCCGCGGCGCCCGCACCCGGCCGTCCCGCGACTCCTGCTCCTGGCCGTCCTCCGCGTGCGGGGGGCTTTGGCCGGGAGTCGTCTGAGCGACGCGAGAAAGCCGGGCGAGGAGCTGCTGCTCCTGCTCCTGGTGCGTGGAGCGAAGCGGTTGAGATCGCGGGGCCGGTCGCGCCGTCGCGACCCGGCACACCGTCACGGGTACGTCGCGGAGACGACAAGCCCGCCAAACGGCGCGTCATCATCGATTCACAGGCAGGCCGCAAGGGCGGCAGAGGCGGACCGCATGACAGGCGCGGCGGTCCTTCGACCGACGTCGACAGGCCTGTTATTCGCAAGAAGGCGGCCCCCGGCACCGAATCGCCTGCGAAGGTCAAGAGCGGCGCCAGCGTGAAAGACCTCGGCGAGGCGCTCGAGATAGGCGCGGGCGAACTGATCAAGACCCTCATCAAGCTGGGCGAGATGGTGACCATCACCCAGTCGCTGTCAGACGATGCGATCATGATCCTGGCTGAGGAGTTCGAGCGCCAGGTGGAGATCGAACACGCCGAGGAAGAGAAAGAGGGGGCGGAGGCTTTCGTCGACGATCCCGCGGATCTCACTCCTCGCGCGCCGGTGGTGACCATCATGGGGCACGTCGACCATGGCAAGACCTCCCTGCTCGATGCCATCCGCGAGACCGAAGTGGTGAAAAGCGAGGCCGGGGGCATCACTCAGCACATCGGCGCTTATCAGGTCACCCACAACGACAGACGGGTGACTTTCCTCGACACTCCTGGTCACGAGGCCTTCACCGCCATGCGCGCCCGCGGCGCCAAGTCCACCGACATCGCCGTCATCGTCGTGGCGGCGAACGACGGGGTGATGCCGCAGACGCTCGAGGCCATCAGCCACGCCAAGGCGGCAGAGGTGCCCATGGTGGTGGCCATCAACAAGATGGATCTCGCCGACGCCAACCCCGATCTGGTCAAGAAGCAGCTGGCCGACCAGGGACTGGTCCCGGAGGCTTGGGGCGGCGACACGGTCGTGGTGGAGGTGTCGGCCAAGCAGCGTCTGAACCTCGAGGATCTCATGGACATGATCCTCTTGGTCGCCGACGTGCAAGAGCTGAAGGCCAACGCTAAGGCGTCGGCCTCGGGCGTAGTCATAGAGGCGCAGCTGGATGTGGGCCGCGGACCTGTCGCGACCGTTCTGGTCCAGCGAGGCACCCTCAACGTCGGAGATGCGCTTGTGAGCGGCGAGGCCTACGGCAAGGTCAAGGCCATGTTCAACTTCATGGGCAAGCCTCTCACGAAGGCCGGTCCCTCGATGCCGGCCCAGATCTTGGGCTTCAACACCCTGCCCTCGGCTGGCGACTTCGTCTTGGTGGTGGGCGACGAGCGTGAAGCGCGGCAGAAAGCCGAGCAGCGCACCGCGCGTCTGCGGCAGGAGCAATTGGCTAAGAGCCGCGGTGGCGCCAGCACCCTGGAGGAGTTCTATCGCCGCGTGAAAGAGGGCCGTGTCAAAGAGTTGCCGCTCGTCATCAAGGGCGACGTGGGTGGGTCGGTGGAGGCTCTTCAGGAGTCCTTACAGAACATAAGTCACCCTGAAGTGAAGGTGAATGTCATCTTCGCGGGAGTGGGCGGCATCAACGAGTCCGATATCGTGTTGGCCTCGGCGTCGAAGGCCGTGGTCATCGGGTTCAACGTGCGGCCGTCGGTCGCCGCCAAAGCGTTGGCGGAGCAGGAGCAGGTGGACGTTCGCACGTATCGGGTGATCTACAAGGCCATCGAGGATGTCGAGGCGGCCTTGGTCGGCATGCTGGAGCCGGAGCAGGTGGAGTCGGAATTGGGCACCGCGGAGGTACGCCAGGTCTTCCATGCGTCGCGTATCGGTACGATTGCGGGCTGCTACGTCCTCACCGGCAAGATCGTGCGCTCGGCGAAGATGCGCTTGGTGCGCAACGGCGCAATCGTACACGAGGGCACCATCGGCTCGCTCAAACGTTTCGCTGACGACGCCCGGGAGGTCCTGGCGGGGTACGAATGTGGTCTGCACTTGGATGGTTATGACGACCTCCATGAAGGCGACATCATCGAGGCATACGAGATCAAGGAAGTTGCCCGCACCCAGTAAGAGCAGTAAGGGTTTCGTCGGTATCCTCTCGGCCGAGTTGTACTTCCCAGAGAACGGCTCCCTGAAGGGCAAACGGATGTACCTCAGGCGGATCCGGGACCAGGTCACCCGTCATCACGGGGTGTCTTTCGCGGAGGTGGGCCATCAGGATCTGTGGCAACGGTCACGGATAGTTCTCGCGGTCGCTGCATCGGATCTCCAGGTGCTTGACCAGACGTTTGGCCGGCTGAGGGTATACCTTGACTCTCAGGAATGGATTGTCACCTCTTGTGTGACCGAGGTGGTGGATGTAGATGCGTAGCGTAGCTTCATATCGGATGCGCCGGATCAACGAGGCGATCAAAGAGATCATCGGGACGGCCCTGGCTCAGGAGTTGAAAGACCCCCGGATCGGGTTCGTGACCTTGACCGGGGTCGAGACGGCCTCGGACCTTTCACATGCCAAAGTCTACCTGTCGGTCTATGGCAAGCAGGTCGAGAAGGACGCCACGCTCGAGGGACTCCGTGCTGCCCGTCCCTATCTGCAGAGGCTCATCGGCGACGAACTGACGTTGAAACGCATCCCGGCGTTGGATTTCATCTACGACTCCACCGTGGACCAGGGCATGCGCATCCAAGCCCTGCTCAAGGCGAGCGGGGCGAGTGAGTTGGGGCCCGAAGACGAGCTCGGCGAGGAGGAGGTCGAGTGACGGTGCCGGCTGTCCCGCGGACCGTTTCGGCGGCCGAGGTGGCCGAGCGCCTGCGCGGCGAGACCCGAGTGCTGGCAGTCTCGCACGAGGCTCCGGACGGCGACGCCCTAGGGTGTCTCTCGGCCTTCATGCTGGTGTGCGAGGAACTCGGCATCGAATGTACCACGTACATCCCCGGGACGAGCGGCTTCCCCGGTGAGTATCTGTTTCTGCCGCATGTCGAGACCATCGTGAGAGGCGATCCGCCCGCCGTCGATTCGGCGAGCACGGTCTACTTCTTCGATTGTGCGTCGCTGCTGCGGTCGAACTCCCGCGGCTTCCCGGAAGCTATTACCCGCGTCAACATCGATCACCATCAGGACAACCCGGGGTACGGCCACCTGAATCTCGTGGATGCGGCGGCGCCGTCCACCAGCGCGATCTTGCATGATATCTGCAAGGCCGGCGACATCCCGGTGGGACCGGAGGTCGCCATGGCGCTCTATGTGGGACTGGTGACCGACACGGGCCGCTTTCAGTACTCCAACACCACCCCTTGGGCTCATCGGCTGGCCGCCGAACTTCAGGAGGAGGGAGTCGACGTGGCCGCGGTCTACCGGCTGGTCTACGAAAGCACCCCGCTGCCCAAGCTGCTGCTGCTGCAGCGGGCGCTTGCCCACCTGGAGGTACGCCTTGGCGGAGCGCTCATGGTGTCCTGGCTGGGGAACGGGGACTTCTCCGAATCCGGAGCCGACGAGGGACACGCCGAAGGCATCATCGACACCCTCCGGCAGATCAGGGGCGCCCGTGTGGCGGCGCTCGTGCGCGAGCGCACCCGCGACGGCGGAGTGCAGACCAAGGTGAGTCTGAGGTCCACAGACGGCACGATCGACGTGGCAGCCCTCGCCAACAAGCAAGGTGGGGGAGGTCATGTCCGGGCGGCCGGATTCACCAGTGACCTGGATGTGGTGGGTGTACTGGCCTGGATCGAAGACCAAGTGGAGGCAGGCCTGTGAAGGGTAGCCGGTCGCGGGGAGTGTGACATGGCGCCTTCGACGCCCTCCCTTTCCCGCGTCCTCCTCGTCGACAAGCCGGTAGGGCCGACCAGTTTCGACGTGGTGCGGACCGTGCGCCGCGGCCTGGGCGGTTCGCGCCGGAGCACGGGGACTCGTGTCGGGCATGCCGGCACACTCGACCCGTTCGCAAGCGGGCTGCTACTCGTCATGGTGGGACAGGCCACCCGCATCTCGAACCTTCTCATGGGACTGCCGAAGGAGTACGAGGTGACCGTGCAGTTCGGAGCGGTTTCCACGACAGCCGACCCCACCGGCGAGATCACGCCCACCGGCCGCCGGACTCAAGCCGACCAGGTGCTCGCCGCACTGGATGGTTTTCGGGGAACCATCAGGCAGCGGGTGCCGCTGACCTCGGCAGTGAAGGTCGATGGTGAAGCCCTCTACAAGAAGGCGCACCGGGGCGAGACGGCGGAGACTCCGGAGCGCGAGGTCACCATCTACGATCTGACCATGCTGCAATTCGACGACGAGGCGCAGACGGCCCGGCTGCTCGCCCTCACCGGGAGCGGTACCTACGTGCGCACTCTGGCCGAGCAGATCGGCTCTGCTCTGGGCGTCGGTGCGTTCGCGGCGGCGCTCAGGCGCACTCGCATAGGTGGGTTCTCGGTCGATGACGCGCTGCAGATGTCGGACCTGACGCCGGAGACGTACGCAGTTGGTGGCCGGGGCGTCCGCAGTCTGGACGAAGCGCTCGCATTCCTTCCCTCGCATCTATTGGATGCCGCTCAGGCCCGGCTGGCCGCCAACGGCAATCCTCTCCCCGCCGCGCCGTATGGGCGGTTCCGCGTGCATGGGCCCGAGGGTCTGATCGGCGTCTACGAGGCCAAGGATGACATGGCCAGGCCCATGGTCGTGTTTGCGAGGCCGGCATGACTCTCAGCGTCTACCATTCGTTGGAGGAGTTCACGGACGCCACCCCGCGGGGCCGGGTGGTGGCCATAGGCGTGTTCGACGGCGTACATCGTGGGCACCAGCGCATTCTGGGGAGTGCGGTGCAAGAGGCGCAGCGTCTGGGTGCGCCTTCTATGGCGGTGACCTTCTATCCCCACCCGGAGGCTGTGCTCAGCCCTCGGTCGGCTCCGCGCATGCTCACGTCCTTGGAGCGCAAAGCTGCACTATTGGCGGAACTCGGACTCGACGAGATGCTCGTGGTGCGTTTCAGCACTGAGTTCGCCCAGCTCTCCCCGGAGTTGTTCTGCCGGGCGGTGCTATCGGCTCGTCTGGGCGCCCGGGTCGTGTTCGTTGGCAAGAATTTCCACTTCGGCCACTTTGGAGCCGGCACTCCCGCGGATCTGGAACGCTACGGCGCGACGCATGGTTTTGAGGTCCGTTCGGTGGGTCTGGTCGAGGATGGGGGAGAGACTATCTCGAGCACGCGGATACGCGAGCTGTTGCGGGCCGGCCACGTGGCTGAGGCCGCCCACCTGTTGGGGCGGCCGCACCGCATCGAGGGCACCGTAACTCGCGGATACGGCCGGGGGCGGGGCCTGGAAGCCCCCACGGCCAACCTGACCGCCACAAGACAGGCCGCCGTGCCCCGTCTGGGGGTTTATGCCACCCGGGCGATCGTGGATAGGCAATTGGAGTATGGCGCCGTCACCAGCGTGGGGACCAACCCCACCTTCGGGTCGGACAGGAGAGTGCACATCGAGACGCTGCTGTTGGACTTTGAAGGCGAGCTCTACGACCACCACCTGGCTGTCGACTTCCTGGAGCGCATACGCGGCCAGAAGACCTTCGCCGACCCGGCATCGCTGGCCGAGCAGATCCGCTTGGACGTGGAAGCAGCGCGCCGTCTGCACGCGTCCCGGGCGGTCTCTCCGGAGGGCACGTGACTTCAGGCGGAGAAGGGTCCCGGGCGGGGCGTCACGCGCGGGCTTCGCGGATCCCTGCCTTGACCGTGCTGCTCCTGGTGGCGTTCGTGATGCTGGGAGTGGGATTGTCGTTTGCGCTTGCACAGGACGGGGACTCTCTGGCAGGACTCCGGCTGGGGGTGGGAGCCGCCGTAGGCGTGGAGGTGGATTCGGGGCCCTACACCGTGGCCGAGCTGGAGGCGCTTGCGAGCCCGTTGCCGGCGGACGCCGCTCGGGTGCACGTGCCGGTGCTCATGTATCACTACGTCGACGAAGAGCCGCCGCCGAAGGGCCCTTACGCCGACGGGCTCACCGTGCGCACCCCCGATTTCGTGGATGAGCTGGAGTATCTCGTGGAGAACGGATATCAGACGGTGCGGCTGTCGGATGTCTACTTGGCCATGGCGGGCGTGAAGGAGTTACCGGAGAAACCGGTGGCCCTCACGTTCGACGACGGGGGGCTGGACAACTATACGGTGGCTTTCGACCTTCTCGAAGAATACGGCCAAGTGGCCACCTTCTTCGTCATCACCAAGACCGTGGGCGGGGACGGGCAGATGTCGTGGGAGCAACTGAGGGAGATGACCGAGGCGGGCATGTCGGTGCAGTCTCATACGGTGTCGCACCCCGACCTCACGGGCACTTCCGACGAGCGTCTGCGTGCCGAACTGGTCGACTCACGGGCCGCCATAACTGAAGTGGTGGGGGAGCCGGGGTATGCGTTCTGCTATCCGGCTGGGGCCTACAACGACCGGGTGGTCGAGGCTGTCAGAGACGCTGGCTACGTGATGGCCGTGGTCACCGACAAGGGCACGGTGCTCGACCCGGAGGCGATATTCGAGATCCGCCGCGGACGGGTGCAGGCTCACCTGTCCCTCGCGGGCTTCGCGAACTTGGTCGACTAGCAGGGGCGGGTGTGCGGCGCGCCGGCCGGTTCCGGACGTGTCAGCTGAGCGGATGGGGTCCTCTGACCGTGAAGTCCCTCAGCATGTCCTCGAACACTGGCCGACACTCCTCCCAATCCTCCTCCACCGCGGCGAACTGCATGAAGTATGCGCGCCCCTCGTCGACGAGCACGCATTCCCTGAGCATCAGCACGCGTCCTCCGTAGGGGATGCTCCAGACATGTTCGAAGCCGGACAGCCCGCCGACGACGACGTCCTGCGGCGGTTGGAGGCTCTCGACACCCTCGTATCGGGTTCTCAGATGGTCGAGCTTGGCGTGGGCGTAGTCGCGGAGCTCGGGCAATGTCGGTACCTCCATGAACGCTTCGTCATAGACCTCCACCCAGACGTAGTCGAGGTAGCACCCGTTGAAGGTGGGAGAACTCCAGTCTGCGAAGGCCACGGGCACGAAGGTCTCGCTGTAGGATTCGATGACGCGGCGGTATAGGCGCTCGCCTACCTCACTGGGGTCGGTGTTGCGCCAGGAGGCTGGGTACTTCATGGCAAAGCCGTAACGGTCGTCACTGTACCAGGCGTATTGCTCATCCTCTACGGGGACGGTCGTGGTCGTGGCAGGGGAGGTGGCCGTGGTCGTCGAGACGCGAGGCGCGGCGGGTGGAACGTCGGCGGTGGCGTCGGGTGACTCGCCGAGGCTGACGGCGCCGAGCGAGAGGGGAATGACGATCGCGGCGGCCGCAAGGGCGCAGGCGATGGTCGCCGCGGCCGGGGCGCCGAGACGACCC
>JAFGIH010000242.1 GCA_016929985.1 Thermoleophilia bacterium
GCCGTTGAAGAGGCTCAGGTGAGAGGCGCCATGCTCCGCGTGCTATCGGTGTGGGAGCTTCCCCCGACGAAGATACATGAGGCCGCGACAGCCGTACCACAGGTGACGGAGGGACTGCGGAAGGCGGCGGAGAGCATAGTGTCCGAGGCCGTGAAGCGCGTGAAAGAACTGGCGCCCGACCTACCGTGCGAGAAAGTGATCCTCGAAGGATGGCCGCAGGGCGTCATCGTCGAGGAGGCCAAGGGGGCTCTTTTCGCTGTGGTCGGCCGGCGGGGACGGGGCGCTCTGGCCTCACTACTGCTCGGTTCGGTGAGCCGCCACGTCGTTGAGCACGCGCCCTGCCCTGTCATAGTGGTGCCCCCCCTCGACCGGTAGAGCCTCTTCGCCGCTCCCGTTGCGGTCGTGCTAGAGTGGGCTAGTCTGGTATCGATAGCCATTCGCACCGGAGGCTTGGGAGGATGGTGATCAGCAGGCGAGTCCTCCGACCCTTCTTGCCCATGGCTTAGGAGGGAGAAGACTATGGCAGACAAAGGGTCGAGCTCAAAGTTGATGCAGTTCATGGTGAGCAGACTTTCCACTGCCTCGCCATCCCAACTGGTCAGACTCGTCAAGAACCCTCTCGTGCAGAAGCTGATCGTCCACGAGGTGGACAAGAGGCTGATGGCGTCACTCAAAGATCCCGAAGCCGACTCCGGTTATCTGACGAGTGTCAAAGAAGACCGGGTGGCCATGGGGATCTCCATCATGGAATCGCTCCGCCGGTCTATCAGGGGTAATCACATGTCCGACAGCTACCTGCACGGCATGCTGCAAATCCTTGTGAAGACGCTCTTCGTCGATAGGGGGAATCCCGAACAGCGCAAGCAGTTCCAGAAGGCCTTCGGCAAGCAGGCTCCCACCTTCTTGCTGCTCGCCCCCAGCAAGGCCTGCAACCTCCGCTGCCCGGGCTGCTACGCCGACTCCGACGACAAGACCAACAAGCTCGAATGGAGCCTCACCGACCGCATCATCCAAGAGGCCAAGGACCTGTGGGGAGAGCGTTTCTTCGTCATCAGCGGGGGAGAGCCTTTCGCCTACCGGTCGGAGGGCAAGGGCCTCGTCGACCTCTTCGCCAAGCATAGCGACTCGTTCTTCATGGTCTTCACCAACGGCACCCTCATCGACGACGAAGCCGCCAAACGGATGGCCGAAATCGGCAACGCGCTGATGAACGTATCGGTGGAGGGCTTCCGCGAGCTCACCGACGCCCGCCGCGGCGAGGGAATGTTCGACCGCGTCATGGAGACCATGGACCGGTTGAACCGCTACAAGGTGCCCTTCGGCGTCTCGATCGCGGCCACCCGCCAGAACGTCGAGGAAATCTTCTCCGAGGAGTTCGTCGACTTCATCATGAAGAAGGGCGCCCAACTCGCCTTCATCTTCCACTACATGCCCATCGGGCGGTCGTTCTCCATGGACCTGATGCCCACTCCGGAGCAGCGGGCCTGGATGTGGAAGCGTTCCTGGGAGACCGTTCGTGAGAAGAAGTTCTTCATGCCCGACATGTGGAACCACGGCACCTGTGTCGACGGCTGCATCGCGGCCGGCGGGCACGGCCAGGGCGGCTACTTCTACATCGACTGGGACGGCGCCGTCACGCCCTGCGTGTTCATGCCCTACTCACCGGTGAACATCCGGGATGCCTACGCCGAGGGCAAGACGCTCAACGACGTGTGGCAACACCCGTTCTTCCAAGCCGTGCGCCAGTGGCAATACGACTACGTCGACGACGGCCGCAGCATGATCGCCCCCTGCCCCAACCGCGACCACCACGACGAGCTGGAACAGCTGCTATCGAAGCACAAACCGGAGCCCATTGACGTCAATGCTGCCCAGACCCTTATCGACCCCGAGTACACGCGAAGCCTGGTGGACTACAACCGTAGGTTCGAGGCAATCACCAACCCCATCTGGTATGAACGCTATCTCAAGCGCGAGTCCTTCGAGGGCGATGAGTTCGCACCGTTACCGGACGTCCCGGTTATCGCCGAGGCCGAGGCGGTCAAAGCAGTCGAGGCGTTCGGAACGTCGCAGGAACCCGGGTGTGACGAGGAACTCGAGCAGCCGGCAGAATCGGAGAGCACGGGTGTAGCTGTCTGATGCCCGGCAGGCATCAAGAATATGCGGGGTCGGCTCGCTGAGAGCCAGACACCGCACACAGCGAACCTCTGCATGAACGGCATCGGCACGCTCCGGGAAGACTCCCTGCACGCGGCGCTCAAGGCCTGGTACGCACAACCCGGCGACCGAGTCGAATGTGAGGTCGACGGTTATGTGATCGACCTGGTCCGCGACGATCTCCTCATCGAGGTGCAGACCGGCAACTTCGGGTCGATCAGGCCGAAGCTGGCCAAGTTGCTGGAGAGCCACCCGATCCGCCTCGTGTACCCCATCGCCGTCGACAAGTGGGTGGTGAGGATGTCGAAAGATGGCCAACTGCTAGGCCGGCGGAGATCCCCCAAACACGGCCGGGAGCGCGACGTCTTCGCGGAACTGGTGCACATCCCCGGGCTGATGCGACGCCCAGCCCTCTCGCTGGAGGTGCTCCTCACGCGTGAGGAGGCGATCTGGCGGGAGGACGGCAAAGGTAGTTGGCGCCGCAAGGGACGTAGCAAAGCCGACAGGCGGCTGCTCGAAGTGGTCTCGAGCACAGTGTTCAACGAGCCGCGGGACTTTCGCGGACTGCTCCCGCCGGGTCTCGCACCCGTCTTCACAGTGCCCGATCTGGTGGTGCACACGGGCGACCCGCGCCGCCTGGCGCAGAAGATGGCCTACTGCCTGCGCGAGATGGGCGTCATCGAGGTGGTGGGCAAGCGCGGGCGGGCACCGGAGTACCGGGTGACAGACTAAGATGTCAAGAGGAGGCTTCCTCGTCGGCAGCCTTCTTCGATGCCTCTCGCGACGCCCGGAGTGATTCATCAAGAGCCACACGGGCCGCGCTGCGCTGCCCCACAGGGTCCAGGCGGTGGGTGACCGCGACGGTCACAA
>JAFGIH010000243.1 GCA_016929985.1 Thermoleophilia bacterium
CTCGCTGGCCGCCTCACCCAGGAATAGCACCCGCCCGCCGGTCGGACCGAGGCCCGACGCGGCTATGGCGCCCAGTAGCGCCACCGAGATGCCCTGTCCGGCCGTGCGCATGGTACCCAAGAAGCCTGAAGCGAGACTCAGTTCCGACCGTTTCACCGCGCCCATGACCGAAGAGGTGTTGGGTGAGCTGAAAGCCGCCATACCGATGCCCACAACGGCTAGAGCAACGATCACCCTCCACGTTGTCGTCGGCGACGGCAGGAAGCCAAGCTGAGCCGTTCCCGCTGCTACCAGCAACATGCCCGCGGTGGCCGGGATCTGCGAGCCCATGCGGTCGGAGAGCCGTCCAAACACGGCTGACAGGGTCACCATGAAGAACGGCTGCGTAAGCAGAAGCAACCCCGCGTCCTGTGCCGTGTATCCCGCTGAGATCTGCAAGAACACCGCCGTGAAAGTGGAGACCCCGTATACCGCTGCGTAGTTGAGCAAGGCAGCCATGGTCCCCGCGGCGAAGACACGGTTCTTGACCACCAGATTGAGATTCAGCAGGGGATCGCTCACCCGGCGTTCGAATGCGACAAACGCCCCGAGGAGTACCAGGAAGCCACCCAGCAGTCCCAGCGTGAGCGGGCTGAGCCAGCCCCAGAACGGGATGGAGATCAACGGCACCAGAAGGGTCACCAGCACCGCCGCGAGAAGAGCGGTACCTGTCCAATCGAGAGGCCGGCCCGTGACCACCGTGCCTTGACGCGCTGATGCCCGGTCGTGGCGCTCGGTACCCATCAGCCGCCACCCGTTGGCAAGGATGATGGCCACCAGCGGCACGTTGACAAGAAAGATCCAGCGCCAACTGGTGTGACTTACGATCAGCCCTCCGATAGGGGGACCGGCCATGAGGCCGAGGTATCCGGCCATGGCGTTCAGGCCCAGCCCCCGTCCTCTCTCGCTGGAAGGAAAGACGGCCGTCACAAGCGCGGGTGACGTGGCTGCCATGAAGCCGGCGCCCGCTCCCTGCAGACAACGGACCACTATGAGGAAGGGTCCCGAGAACGCCAACGCACAGGCGACGGAAAAGATCCCGAAGATTCCGACGCCTATGAGGTAGAAGCGCATGAGCCCGTGCTTGTCGGCGAGACGGCCCACGGGGATGAGAAAGACGCTCATGGTGAGGACGTAAGCGGCCTGCACCCAGAGCGCCTCGGAATATGTGAGCTGGAGAGCGGGTCCTAGAGTCGGGAGAGAGACGGCGACCACCGTCGTGACGAGCGTGCCCATAAACATGCCAAGCGACGACAAGACGAGCACGCGCCAGCGATGGCGGGCCATGTCGGTGTGGAGCGTTTCAGGCGCGGGGATGTCTACGCTGTCTCCTTGGACGGTAGATGTCGGCAGGCTGATTCTAGCGGAGGAATCCTGTTCAGGTTGAGTTCAGGAAGAAGGGGGTAGGCTACAAACGAAGCCCTGAGAGTTCAGACGCAGCACCCGAGGAGCTTACAAAGGGGCCCGCGGAGGAAATGCGGAGGCAAATGGCCGCAGAGTACAGCGAAGCGGGACTAAGTGAGGACCGATGAAGGCTGCAAAGCGAGTTCACTCAGGGTTTCCTTTTCTTGCCTGGGTGTCCCCCGCGTCCCAGTAGATCTGGCCCCGGATCTCCCCGGCGGGGTACTGGGCGGTACCCACGTTGACGTAGGCTCGGCCACTCTGGAGCATCGCCGCGAAGTCGGCGAGGGTCTCGCCCGTCAACTCCCCGATGAGCACCGCCGCGTCGAAGTAGCCCTGCGCGAGCACTCCGGTGAAGGGGCCGGCAAGGGTTGGGCCGGGGTAGAGGATGAGGAGGCCCTGGCCGCTGAAACCGGGCTTGCCCTCGTGGACTCGCGAAGCGATGACGTCGGCGATGTCGTTCGCGATCAACTTGAAATACGCGCGCTTGCCGTCGGCATCGATCACGAAGACCGCGCTTCCGGAGGCGGTAGTGTCGACCGGGGGGACCACCTCGGCCCCGGTGAGTTCCGCCCGAAAGACGGACTCCGGACCTTCAGTTGTGGAAGTCGTGGTGGTGGGACTTGCCGTGGTGGTCGTGGGAGCGCTCGTGGTGGAAGTCGTCGCGGGGACTGTCGTGGTGGCCGTGCCTAACGCGCAGCCGCCCATGAGTAGCACGCAGATCGCGACGGTCGCCAACAGCAGAAGCTTCATCACTGCGTCCACCTTCGGGTAGAGTGCGGCACTGCCAGGTATTCTTTGCGAGGCGCGGTCAATCCTGCCGCGGGCATCGCGTCTCGGAGTGCACCGCGGCGCGAGAAGAGACCACTAGTCACGGGAGATCAATCTTGCGCATATGCACCAAGACACTGAGTCGGAGTCGCTTCGGCAGCTACGGGCGCCGCAGCGGGGGGCGGTGGCCGTCGTCCGTGGCTGCCGGGGCGCTGGTTGTGTTGGCACTGACGGTATCGGTCGCGTCACTCGCCCTCGCCGCCACTCCGGCGTTCCACGATGTTCCCGTAGCGCATCCCCACAACGCCGCGATCGTCGATCTCACCGCCCGAGGCATCATCAGCGGCTACGGGGACGGTACGTTTGGTCCCGACGATCCCGTGACCCGCCAGCAGTTCGCCAAGATGATCGTGCTCGCGGGTGGTTATCCGGTATCGGAGCGCGACATATGCCCGTTCGTCGACGTGACGAGAGGTGGGACTTCGACACTATACCCCGACAACTTCGTGGCCGTGGCGGCTGCGCGTCAGATCACTCTGGGTACCGACTCGACCCGCTTCTCTCCGTTGCGGCACATAACCCGCCTTCAAGTAGTGAGCATGGCCGTGCGCATGGCCGACGATGTACGGCCGGGCTACCTGGCTGAACCAGCTACCGGGTGGACCGGTGACGCCGTCTGGAGCGCTGATGCCACACATGGGGCCACGGCTGCCCGCGCCGAATACAACGGGTTGCTCGAGGGCTTGGACCTGGCGGCCCTCGATCCCTACGGAGAGATGGACCGGAGTGAAGTTGCTCAACTGTTACACAACCTGCTGATCAGACTGGCCACGAGCGCGTCGACCTCCACCACGTCGACCTCCACGACGTCGACCACCTCGGTACCGGCTATGCCAACTATGCCGGAGGCCTTCGAAGACCTAGGCGGCGCGATCAGCTCCGCCCCGGCGGCTTGCTGTCGCGGGTACGGTCTCATCGACGTGTTCGCGAGAGGCGCCGGTGGGACGGTCGTCCACAAGGCGTACGGCGAAGCCGGCTGGTCGCAGTGGCAGGACCTGGGTGGATCGGTGAAGCCCGGGTCGCACCCGGCCGCCGTCTCGTGGGGACGCAATCGCGTGGACGTTTTCACCCGCGGAGATGACGATGCACTCTGGCACTCGTGGTGGGACGGCAGTTCCTGGTCTGCGTGGGAAAGCCTGGGTGGTGTGCTCGTCGCCAGCCCCGCCGCCGCATACACGGACATCCCGGGGACGTCGGAGTCCATCGATGTTTTCGTGGTCGGTCCCGACGATACTCTATGGCGCAGAACGTTCGACGGGACCTCTTGGTCTGTGTGGATACCCAACGCGGTTTCGGGGCCGTCATTACAGCCGGAGTGCTCCCCCGCCGCCAGCACCTGGGGCGCCATGCGCATAGACTTAGTGGTCTGTGGTGTCGATGGCGGCCTCCTGCGTACCTATCTGCCTCCCGGTGGATACTGGATGGGGTGGGACTATCTGGGTGGCGTGGCGACCTCCAGCCCGAGCGTGTGCACGTGGGGATCGTGGGCTGAAGGCCGGCTGGACGTGTTTGTGCGGGGTGCGAACGGGGGTCTTTGGCATAGGTCGGTGGTCAGTAGCCTGTGGACGCGATGGGAGGACATGAAAGTCGGGCACATAGAGTCTGCCCCCGCGGCCGTCTCGTGGGGTCGACAGCGCATAGACGTGTTCGTGCGTGGGGCGAATGATGCCCTTTGGCATCGATGGTACGAGGACTCGACATGGCTGCCTTGATGGAGCTTGCGGTTTGCAGGTTTGCCCCGTGCTCCATCCTGGTATTGCGGTGGTAGATGCCGACGTTTGACGACGTGTCGGCACGTGGCAAAACGGGTTGGTCGTGAGGAGCGACGAGATGGATGTTGACAACGCGAAGGACGAGCTTCTGCGGCTTCGGTCCGAGCTTCTGGAGCTGGAAGAGGGAGTGACCGAATCTCTGGCCACCGGTCTCGAAGAAGAGTCCGGAGAGGAGTCGTCAGACCAGCACATGGCGGATGTCGGGACGATTACCGTGGCCCGCGAACTCGATCTCTCGCTGCAGGGCAACACTGAGCGCCTGCTCGCCCAGGTCGAACGGGCTCTGGAGAAGATCGA
>JAFGIH010000244.1 GCA_016929985.1 Thermoleophilia bacterium
GAAGCGGCCAATAGGTAGGCGACGGCCCACGCGACACCCGTCAGTAGCGCGGCGGCAAGCACGCCCAGCCACACATCCCGGACGCTCCACGGCACCGGCGCCAGACCGACCCGGCCGCGGCGCACAGAGTGCCCCATCGCGGCGTATCCCCCCGACGCGTGCTGCCCTCCGGGCGGCTGCGGAAGCTCGCGCCGGCGCCTGAAGAACGCGACCCAGTACATAACGTCCGGGCTCACGTACCCGTGAGCAAGTTGCCACTCGCCGAGCGCGCCGAAGGCACGCTCGCAATCAAGCCGGGCTTCCCAGGATCCAGCCAGCCCAGCGTGATACACGATCGATCCCGTCTTGCCCCAGAGCTCGCCGGACGTCAGGAACTCCCGCACGTCGACGTCAGTGCCCCGAAGTACGGAATCGAGCCGCCCCGCCATGGGCAGGCCATGCCGGTAGAAGATGTCGCGCACGGCCGCAAGCTGCGCCTGCGCGCTGGCTCCCGGCTCACCCTGCGTCACGACTCCGCCCCCCCATCCTGGTGGACACCCGTGCCCCGGTGCCGCTCACGCCACGCGGGGCCTCGTTGGCCCCCCACGATACCGCATGAAGCGGACGGCGACTTCTCCGTGTCAGGCGACCCACGATCCGCTTGCGTCTACGAGTTACCACCTGCAATGATGCGCTTGGCGAGAATACGGAAGGAGCCTCGGTGCTCTTCACCACAGAGGGGGCAATGGACAGATGAGAGCCTTGTGGCGTGTCTATCCGCTGGCGGCAATCTTCATACTCGTGAGCACTGCGGTCGTTGGTTGTGGCGGCGCAGACGATCAGGACGGCACCGGCGGGGTGACGTCGACGACGGCGCAGACACAGACCACCACGATGGAATCCGACCAAGACGAGCCGCAGGCCGGAACGACCTCCATCGCGAGCAACACGCCGACTACCTCTACCGCGGGCGTCGCGCAGGCTGAGACAGACGTCTCCGGCATGCCGGACGGGTTCCCCACCGATGTCCCGGTCCATCCGGGCACGGTGACCGCGTACGACCCTATGGAAGTGACCGAGACCACGACCGTCCACCAGTTGACGGTCGACTCAACGGCGTCGTTCGACAACGTGATTGCGTGGTACGAGTCACAGCTCCCGGCGGGCTGGTCGGTCGGATTCCTCGAGCAAGAGGGTGAGAGCGGCAACCGCGAAGGGAAGATCGCCCTGACCGACGGCGACTACTCGGCCGCGAGCCCAGACGGACGTGGCGGTGGCGTGATCATTGGCGTGTTCGAGGGAGACACGACCCAGATCGTCACTACCGTCACCGTCATGGCGCCCTAGATGCGCCGTCCTCAGGGGTTAGCCAGAAAGCGGCCGCCGAAGTAGGCCATCAGTTCGTTCACCATGCGAGCCGTCGGCCCGTCGCCGCGGTTGGTCATGACGATGACTGCATCCTTCGGGCTCGGCAAGACCGCAATAGAGCAGTAGAACATGCCATTGGAGCCGTCATGGCTGAGGAAGACACCCCCTTGACCGTCTGGACCTACTCCCCACCCGCCCGCGTAGTCGCCTACACGGGGACGCAGCAGCTCGGTCAGAGTCGCCTCGCTCACCAGAGGCTGGGCCGCGGTTCGTGTCTCTCCGCCCCAGAACACAGCCAGGTACTTCTCGAGGTCAGGGAGGCTCACATGCACAGTGCCGGCCGGTCCCAATGCCAGGGGGTTGTCTGCGCTGACAGAGAGCGGGTCGACGGGATCCGGTGAGTGCCCCCACGGTGCAGCCACAGCCGTGGAATCGCCACCCTCACGAGCCGGCGGGCCGAAACCCGCGCTCTCCATGCCAAGGGGAACGAACAACTCCTCGTCCATCAGCGTTTCCCAGCTCTTGCCCGTCACCTGTTCGGCCAGGAAGGCCGCAACGACGTACCCCATGTTCGAGTACGCGAACTCCGCCCCGGCAGAGTGCTGAGGCGCAAGGGACAGAGCCTCCTTCACCATGCGTGCCCGGTCGGCTCCGGCGGATGAATCGTACGGGAAGAACGTTGCCCACGTCTTGCCGGGCAGCTCGCCGGGGATGCCCGAGGTGTGACAGAGAAGCTGATCGAGGGTCACCGCACGATATTCCTCCTTCATCGTGTAGCCGGCGCCGAGCACCTCTCCGATGGTGGTGCCAAAGGAGAACAGCCCGCGATCGATGAGAACGCCGCAGAGGAGCGCCGTCATCGCCTTGGTGTCGGACCCAATGTGGAAGGCGTCGGTGACCTTCACAGAATCCGAGGTGCCGAGTTTGCGCACGCCGGCCACGTTCCGGTACACCGATTCTCCGCCTTTGATGACCGACACGGCTATGCCCGGCAGTGCGTTGTCGGAATCGCCAACATAATCTGCGAGAACCGCCTCGGGATCCCGAGCCAGGTCCGGGATAGCGGGAGCCTCGTCCTTTGCTGCGCACGAGCAGAGAAGGGCGCCGGCCGCTCCGATGAGCAGCAGCGCAAGCAGCAGGACCACGGTCGATCTCATCGGAGTCTCCTCATGCGCCAGCTGGGGCCCTACAAGCCCCAGAGACAGTAGGGGCCGGGTGGGGAGTCCCAGTCGGTGCGCTGCCAGGGGGCCGGCATGCCGTCGGAATACTCTCCACTGCCGGTGATTTCAGGGTCTCCCTTGTAGTAGGTCTGTGGTGCGAGAGTATAGGACGTCACTCCGCCGGCGTACGGATCGTTGGAGAACACGGTCCACGGCTGAACGGTGCCATTGCCGTACACGAGCGTTCCATTTCTGGCCGTGATGTAACCGTCATATCTGATCCTGACCCCATCCTGGTTGTTCTTGTCGTAGATGAAAGCGTGGGATCCGCACTTGCCGCCCTCTCCCTCGATGCTCAGCTTCAAGTGAGTACCGCCCTCGATCAGGCCGTCCAATTCGAATTGCGCCCAATCGAAACTCAGGAACGCATGATGGTTGCTCAGTCGTACCGCGACCGGCTGATCGCGCCAGAAGTAGACATAGTACTTCTCCCAGTCTTGGTCGTGCTGCGGATACAACCAGTAGTCGGTGGGATTTACCGCGTAGTAGAGCCAGTACTCGTAGGCGCGCCAGCCAGTGTGGTATCGGCCGCAACTCGGGCACCTGGAAGTCGCCAGGTCGCGTTGTCTCCAGTAGAGCGCGGGGCGCTGGTTGCTGGGGTGAGAGGGGCTGATCCAGTTGTTCTCGTACGACCGGCCCGAGGCACTTTCACCGACGTAGTACGGAACGTAGGTCTCGCTCGCGTCTTCGACATCTATAGCGCTGTACCCGTTGCAACCGCAATAGACCGGGTAGTTGTTGATGAGGCGACCCGCACTGCCCCGGACAGGAAAGCAGCCCTCTCCCCGATCGTTGTTGTCCCTGCCGTCGAAGCTCAGCGAGGCGATCCAGGAC
>JAFGIH010000245.1 GCA_016929985.1 Thermoleophilia bacterium
ACACAGCCCTGGATAGAGCGCTCGCTCTACCCATTCTGGCAGACCCCCGCGGCCGGTGTCAAGAATGCGAGAGATCACCCGCCACCGGCGTGCACGGGCTGCTCCGGCAGCCATGTGAGGCCGGCACCATCCTGGGGTATAGTCCCACGAGTAGCCCATAGATCCCGACCCAGGAGCCCGCGGACGTGGCGAACGACGTCACCATCTCAGAGCTGGCGCAGCACCTCCAGAGAGACCTGGAGACGAACGGCCGGGCGGAAGCCGTGCGCGCCATCCTGGCCGCGGTCGACGGCGGGCTGCCTATCGAGGACCTCTACACTCACATGCTCGAGCCGTTCTTGGAGTCGGTGGGGCGAGGATGGCAGGAGGGGCGCACCGCCGTGTGGCAAGAGCACCTCATCGTGGGAGCGGTGCGCACGGCCATAGACGCTCTGTACCCCCGAGTGCTCGCGCGGAAAGCGGGAGTGGACGCCGTGAACGTGACGGTGGCCTTCTTCTGTCCGCCCGAGGAGACTCACGACGTGGGTTTGCGCATGCTCGCGGACCGCTTCGACCTGAGGGGATTCCATACCGTCTACGTAGGCGCCATGACCCCCGTGGACGAGATGGTCGCCTGCGTCCGCGCCACCGGGGCCACGGTGATCTGCCTCTCGGCTTCCACCCACTTCCAGAGGACGGCGCTCCACGCCGTGGTCCAACGGCTGCGGGAGAGACTGCCGGAGGTGCGCATCGTGGTGGGCGGTCCCGCGTTCGCCCGCTCCTGCCGGGATTGGGAGGAGTACACGGTGGATTCAGTGGACGCGCTGATGGACGAGTTGGCCGCGGCGGCGCCCGGCCGCTCGCCGGGCACCGTGTCCGGCTCACCGCCCGGCGCCCCGTCCGGCGCCCCCGGTGTTGAGGACAGCGCCGATGCTTGAGTTGAGGATCGCCCGCCGGTTCCTCTGGCGGGCCAAGGCCCAGTCGATCCTCATCATCCTGGGGATAGCGATAGGCATCGCCGTGCAGGTGTTCGTGGGCTCCCTCATCACCAGTCTGCAGGAGTCCCTCGTGGACAGTACGGTGGGCTCCAGCGCTCACGTCACCTTGGAACCGAGCGAAGGACAGGCCACCATCGACTTCTCCGCGCAGGACCGGCAGAGCATCAGCGCCGACCCGCGCGTCACCGCTGTCGCCCCGGTCCAAGTGTTCTCAGCCCTCGTGCCGGTGGAGGATACAAGCGCCTCGGTGGTCGTGCGGGGCGGGGCACCGGCCGATCTCGACTCCATCTACGGGCTCCAAGACAAGCTGGTCGCGGGGGAGGTCTCGCTCACCGGCGACCGCATCGTTCTGGGCAAGGATCTCGCCGAGCTCTACGGTCTGACCCCGGGCGACGATCTGCGCCTGGTGCTGGCCGATGGATCGACGGTGAACGTGGAACTGGAGGGCGTGTTCGATCTGGGCTCCCAGGCGGCGAACCAACAGATCGTCTTCGCGGGTATAGAACTGGCCGGCGGGGCACTGGGCCGCTCACCCGGCAAGGTGAGCGCCGTGGAGATACAGATCGCCGACGTGTTCGCTTCGCCGGAGGTAGCGGCGGACCTGGCGACCTCGTTCCCCGAGCTCGCCGTCACCGAGTGGCAGGCCAAGAACGGGGAGCTGCTGACCGCACTGCAGAGTCAGAGCACTTCGTCATACATGATCCAGGTGTTCGTGATCATCGCCGTGATGCTCGGCATCGCCTCCACGCTCGCCATATCGGCGGTGCAGAAGACCAGGCAGGTGGGCATCCTCAAGGCCTTGGGCATGTCGGATGCCCGCACCGGGCTGGTCTTCCTATATCAGGCAGGCATCCTGGGGGTGATCGGCACCGCGTTCGGCATCGCCATCAGCGTGGCCCTCATCGAAGTGTTCGGGGTGGTGGCAAGGAGCAGCGACAGCGGCCTCTTCCCCATCGAGCCCAAACTGGGGTTCGTACTCATCTCGGCCGCCATCGGCATAGGCATCTCGCTGATCTCGGCCATCATCCCCTACCGCAAGACGGCGCGTCTCGACCCCATACAGGTGATCCAAGGTGGCTGACACCATAGCAGTGAGCGACGTGACCAAGGAGTACGGCACCGCGGTGAAGACCAGGGCCTTGCGCGGGATCTCCTTCCGCGTGGAGAGCAAGGAATTCCTCTCCATCATCGGCCAGTCGGGCAGCGGCAAGTCCACCCTGCTCAATCTGCTCGGTCTGCTCGACCGTCCCACCGCCGGCACTGTGAGCTTGTTGGGTACGAATGTGGGGAGGCTCAGCAAGAGAGAGCGGGCAGTGTTCCGCAACGACCATCTGGGCTTCGTGTTCCAGTTCCACCATCTGCTGCCGGAGTTCTCGGTGCGCGAGAACCTGCTGATCCCCATCTGGATCGGCGGACCCAAGCGCACCGCGCAGGGGACGGCCAAGGCCGGGCAGCGGGCCGAGGAGATCCTGGAGTTCCTCGGCATAGGCGCGGTGGCGGACAAGAACGCCGATCAGCTCTCCGGGGGCCAGAAGCAACGGGTGGCTATCGGGCGGGCGCTCATGAACTCCCCCGACATCCTCCTGGCCGACGAGCCCACCGGCAACCTCGACACCGAGAACAGCGCCGTGGTGTACGACCTGTTCCGCCGCATCCACGACGAGCTGGGCACCACGTTCGTCATCGTCACGCACGACCGGGCCATCGCCCAGCAGACCGACCGCATCATCGAGGTCACCGACGGCCTGATCTCCCAGGACGTGCGGAACGACTACCTGGCGGCGCCTCCGGTCTGACCCGGCGTGGGGCCCCACCCGGCGCGCCGCAGCCGGGTCACCCCGACGTAGACCCAACGCCGCCTCAGGCGCCGCGCTCATGCCCACGGCCACATGACAGCTCAGCCTGTGCTCTCCGCTCGAGTGTCGAGAGTACTCGAACGCGGTCGAGAGCGGAACATGACAGCTCAGCCTGTGCTCTCCGCTCGAGTGTCGAGAGTACTCGAACGCGGTCGAGAGCGGAGAGCACA
>JAFGIH010000246.1 GCA_016929985.1 Thermoleophilia bacterium
AACGACTGGAGCAGCGGCGGCGCCATCAGCTACAACGGGCGCTATGTGGCCTTCGACTCGCGCGCGACCAACCTGGTCGGTGGCGCGGATACGAACGGTGAGTACGATGTCTTCGTCCGCGACCGCTGGCTGGGGACCACCGAACAGGTGAGCGTGTCCTCGGCCGAGGTCAAGGGCAACGACCGCAGCCGTATCTGCGCCATCAGCGCCGACGGACGCTACGTGGTCTTCTACTCGGAGGCGACCAACCTCGTCGCCGGCGATTCGAACGCCAAGACCGATGTCTTCGTCCGCGACCGCCAGTTGGGGACCACCAAGCTCGTGAGCGTGCGCGGTGACGCGGTTCAGGCGAACGGCCACAGCTACGGGGGAGATGTCAATGACCACGGCGGTGCGATCAGCGATAACGGCCGGTACGTGGCCTTCGTCTCCGAAGCCGACAACCTGCTGGGCGCGGGAAACGACACCAACGCGGCCATGGACGTGTTCGTCAAAGACATGACCACGGGAACCGTTGAGCGGGTGAGCGTGAGCAGCGCCGAGGCTCAGGGGAGTCTCGAGAGCAAGTGCTCTTCCATGAGTTCCACCGGTCGTTTCGTGACCTTTCAGTCGGACGCGACCAACCTCGTGACGGGCGACACCAACGGCAAGACCGACGTCTTCGTGCGCGATCGCATGAACGGGACGACCGAGCGGATCAGCGTCAGCAGCGCCGAGGCTCAGGCAACCGACGACAGCTTCGACCCGATGATCAACGCCAATGGCCGCTATGTGGCCTTCTGGTCGTATGCGGACGACCTCGTCAGCGGCGACACCAACGGTTGGAGAGATGTGTTCTACCGCGACCGGTGGAGAGGGACGACTGTGCGCGCGAGCTTGGCCTATGACGGGAGCGAGCCCAACTCTGAATGCGCGGGTGCGTACATCAGCTCCGACGGGAACCTAGTGGCCTTCGACTCCGACGCCTGGAATCTGACTCCCTTCGACTCGGGGGGATGGTGGGAGGTCTACGTGGCCCGTACCGTGGGCTCGGTCACCTACACCTCGATCCGGGGTGTGGACCGCTTCGATACGGCCATCAAGATCAGCCAGGCCATGTTCCCCGGTCCCCTGTCGCCGGGCTCGGGCGTGGTCCTGGCCCCCGGATGGGAGAGCTACCAGGAGGCCCTGTGCGGAGCTCCGCTTGCCGCCGCCTACGGAGGTCCCGTGCTGCTGAATTCCAAGACGATCCTCTACTCGAACGTGAGAAACGAACTCATCCGCCTCGACCCGGACTACGTCTTCTGTATCGGGCTCACCGGAACGACGGTCGCGAACGCCGTGCAGTCGGCGCTGCCTGGGACGGCGGTGACTATGATCAACGGCGCCGACGTCTACGAGATGAGCTACATGGTGGCGAAGCAGTTGGGCACCAAGGTGGGGGATATGACCGGAGCCACCGGCATCGTCACCGTGGGCTACAACTTCCCGGACGCCATCGGTGTATCAGCTCTGGCCTGCTACAGGTTGTGGCCCATCCTTCTCACCGACCACGGCGGCAGTGACTTCCCCATGCACGCGCGGGCGGTGCAGGCCATGAACGAGCTGGGCATCACCACCTACGTCAAGGCCGGCACCTATGCTCCTGATCCTGCGGGGATCACCGGGGTGGGCAACTTCTCCGGGAGTGATCGCTATTTCACCAATGCCAATGCGGCTCTCTGGGCTCATGCCTACGCCGGTCTCACCTTCAAACACGTGGCCTTCACCACAGGGGACAAGTTCCCCGATGCCCTGGCCGCTGGACCGTACCTGGCTCAGGATCACGGCACTCTGCTGTTGAGCCCGCTCGACGGGCCGCTCCCAGTGCCCATCGCCATCGTGCTTTCCGGCCACGCGATGTGGGTGCAGCACTTCACCTTCATCGCCTGCATCGAGCCGGTCATCGGGCAGGTGAAGGGGTTGCTGCCCTAGGGGGCGCAGCCTGCGCCCTCCGCTCTCGACCGTGTTCGAGTACTCTCGATACTCGAGCGGAGAGCACAGGCTGCGCTGTCATGTGGTCTGGGTGTGAGGGTGATGCCGGAGGTGAGCGTCGCCTCACTCTCCGCTCTCGACCGCGTTCGAGTACTCTGGGGCACTCGAGCGGAGAGCACAGGCTGCGCTGTCATGTGGTCTGGGCCGGCTCCAGTGCGTGTCTACGACCGGTGCACGGCGAGCAGGGAGGCGTTTGCTTTCCTGACCCCGCGCTGCATATACTGGTTGTAAGTCATGCCGTGTGTCCCCCCAGGCCAGGGATCGCCTGGACTGCTGGGATCGCCGGTCTGGGGGGCTCTGGTCCACTCCTTCCGGTGACCTCCCTCGGCCTCTTGGGGGTGACTCTTATCGGAGGGAGGGCTCGTGACCAAGTCTAGGAAGGTGATCCTCGCAGGTTCCCTGGGTGCTGTTGTTCTTGTTGCTTGTCTGTTGCTGGGCGCCGCGGGGGCCGGAGCGACAGGCGCTGTTTCACCGGCCCTCAAGGGACCGGCCGGCGACTGGCTGACGAGCGAACCGCTCGCGATCCCTGGGATGTCTTGCACTGAGAAGCTGCATGGTCGCACATGTTCCTTCACGCTGCCTTACGGTGTGGATCTGGGATCCGTCTCAGATACTCCGGGGGCGATCAAGCTTGGTGCAGTCACCTTTGGTGACGGGTTCGAGTCGGGGATCACCCAGTGGACTCGGACGGGCTCTCCGACCTGGGGCCGGACCACGTATCGGGCCGCCTCCGGATCATATTCCGCCTACTGCGTGGGAAGCGGCTACTCACCGCCGGGTCCCTATCCCAACGGTTCGGATTCCCTCATGTTGGCCGGGCCGTTCGACCTTTCCGGGCTGTCGAGCGCCGTTTTCGAATACGACCTGTACTTGAACACCGAACTGGACTGGGATTGGTGCTTCGCGGTGGTCTCTGCGAACGGCGTTGATCTCGACGGCATCGGCTTCAGCGGAGAAAGCGAAGGCTGGGAGCATAAGGGGCTCGATCTGTCAGCGGTGCCGACGGACGCAGGCTACGTCAGCATGCTCGGCGACTCGTCGGTATGGGTCGGCTTCTGGTTCGTCAGCGACCCGTGGGAGAACCGGGACGAGGGAGCCTACGTCGACAACGTTGAGATCGTCACCGAGGCGCTGCCCCCGGCGCCTCCCACCATCACCGGTCTGAGCACTGACTTCGGGTCCACCAGCGGGGGCAAGACGGTGGTGATCACCGGCACCAACTTCGTGGGCCTCACCGGAGAGGACGCGGTGACATTCGGGGGCACCAACGCTCTGAGCTATACCCACGATAGCGCCACACAGATCACGGCCACCGCTCCGCCGCACGACCCCGGCCTGGTGCAGGTGCAGGTGAAGGCAGCCGGAGGTACAACCACGGACACCGCCGCCGACGATTTCACCTACGTGGATGCGGTGGTGACCTACACCTCCATCCGCGGCACCGACCGCTTCGACACCGCTCTCAAGCTCAGCCAAGCCATGTTCCCCGCAGCCTTGCCCCCCGACTCCGGTGTGGTCCTTGCCCCCGGCTGGGAGAGCTACCAAGAGGCCCTCTGCGGCGCCCCCCTGGCCGCCGCCTGGGGCGGCCCGGTGCTGCTGAGTTCCAAGACAGTCCTTTACTCCGGGGTGGCGGCTGAGCTGACGAGACTGGACCCCGACCACGTCTTCTGCATCGGCCTTACCGGCACCACGGTGGCCGATGGGGTCAGGGCTCTTCTGCCGGGAGCCGCGGTGACCTCCATCAACGGCGTCCTAGACAACGTCTACCACATGAGCTACCTGGTGGCCAACGCTCTGGGGAGCAGAGTGGATGCCAAGGGTGGGGATATCTCCTCAGCCACCGGCATCGTCACCGTGGGCTACAATTTCCCCGACGCCATCGGCGTCTCCCCCCTGGCCTGCTACAAGAAATGGCCGGTCCTTCTCACCGACCATGGCGGTAACGATCCCATGAACGCGCATGCCGTGCAGGCCATGAACGAGCTAGGTATCACCACCTACGTCAAGGCCGGCACCTACGCCCCCGATCCCGATGGGATCACCGGGGTGGGCAACTGCTCCGGGGCCGACCGCTACTACACCAACGCAGGCGTGGCCGTCTGGGCTCAGGCCCACGCCGGCCTTACCTATGCCCACACCGCTCTGACCACCGGGGACAAGTTCCCCGATGCGCTGGCCGGGGGACCCTATGTGGCTCTGGACCATGGCATGCTGCTCTTAAGTCCCTTGCTGGGGCCGCTCCCCGCGCCCATCTCCAACCTCATCAGCGCCAACCAGGCTGAGGTGCAGCACGTCACCTTCATCGCCTGCATCGAGCCGGTCATCGGTCAGGCGAAGGCGCTGCTGCCCTAGGGGGCGCAGCCTGCGCCCTCCGCTCTCGACCGCGTTCGAGTACTCTCGACACTCGAGCGGAGAGCACA
>JAFGIH010000247.1 GCA_016929985.1 Thermoleophilia bacterium
CGATCGGCGGGCGAGCCACAGGTGCGGGCACTCACGTTCGACGGCCTCCTGAGAGACACCGGCCTGGTGAACGACCTCCGCCAGATGCTCCAGACCCTGGAGACCGCCTACGACTATCCCGTGGACATCGAGTTCACGGCGAACTTCATCGGCCAAGGCCAGTACCGCATCAACCTGCTGCAGTGCCGTCCGCTGCAGGTGCAGGGCACCACGAAGGTGGAAATGCCCGACACGCACGTCGACCAAGAGGACCTCATCATCGCTGCCCGGGGGGCGGTCATCGGGCAGAGTCTTCTGACGTCGGTCGACCGCTTCATCTACGTGTCGCCCAACCTGTACGGCCGGCTGCCTCTACAGGCGCGCTACGAGGTGGCGCGACTGCTGGGAACCATCAACCACGCGGGCGGCGAGCAGATCGGCAAGGTGATGATGCTCGGTCCCGGGCGCTGGGGCACCACCAGTCCCCATCTCGGGTTGCCCGTCACCTTCAGCGACATCAACCACGTCTCGATCCTCTGCGAGATCGTCGCGATGCACGAGAACCTCGTGCCCGACGTTTCCCTCGGAACCCATTTCCTCAACGAGATCGTGGAGAGGAACATCCTCTATCTGGCTCTCTTCCCCAAGCAGGGCGACAACTTCCTCAGCCTGGACTTCTTCGAGAACTCCCCCAGCCGCCTTCTGGAACTCGTCCCGAGCGCGGAGAACATGGAGGGCGTGGTACGGGTCATAGATTCGGCCTCGGTGGTGAACAACGCGTCCATCCGGATCGCCGCCGATGCGGTCGAGCAGAAAGTCCTCTGCTACCGAGAGCGCCGGTCATGAACTTGTACATATGTACATACAAGTGTGCTCAACATGGGCCTATCGGACAAAGTCCGGCGCGACTCATGCCGTTATCCTTCCATCGAATGACCGAGTCTATATCTAGCAGGGTGTATGCGGGGCACTACCCGGAAAGGAGCACCACGTGGCTGACAAACTGACCAAGGAGGACGTCCTCCGCATCGTGGAGGACAAGCAGATTAAGTTCGTCCGCTTCTGGTTCACCGACGTGTTGGGCAACCTCAAGAGCTTCGCGGTGACTCCCGCCGAGTTGGAGGGCGCCTTCGAGGAGGGCATGGGCTTCGACGGCTCGTCCATCGAGGGCTTTGTGCGCATCGAAGAATCCGACATGGTCGCCTACCCCGACCCCAGCACCTTCGCCGTGTTGCCGTGGCGAGCGGGCGCCGGCGGGGCGGCCCGTATGTTCTGTGAGATCCGCACTCCCGACGGGAATCCCTTCCCCGGTGATCCCCGCAATGTGCTCAGGAACGTAGTGGCAAAAGCCGAGGCCCTTGGCTACACCATGAACGTGGGCCCCGAGCTGGAGTTCTTCTACTTCAAAGACAGCCTGGGCACCGAGGTGCTCGACCAGGGCGGTTACTTCGACCTGACCACGCTGGACGCGGGTAGCGACCTGCGCCGCGACACCATCAACGCGCTTCACTCGTTCGGCATCCAGGTTGAGTATTCGCACCACGAGGTAGCTCCCTCGCAGCACGAGATCGACCTCCGCTTCAAGGACGTACTGACCATGGCCGACCAGGTCATGACCTACCGGCTTACCGTCAAAGAGATCGCGGCCCAGAAGGGTCTCTACGCCACCTTCATGCCCAAGCCCATCTTCGGCGTGAACGGCTCGGGCATGCACGTGCACCAGTCGCTGTTCAAGGGCAAGAGCAACGCCTTCTTCGACGCCTCCGACGAGTACAACCTGTCCAAGGTCGGCAAGTCCTACATCGCCGGCCTACTGGCGCACGTCAAGGAGATCGCCCTGGTCACCAACCAGTGGGTCAACTCCTACAAGCGCCTTGTGCCGGGCTACGAGGCCCCGGTCTACATCTGCTGGTCTCGCCGCAACCGCTCGGCCATGGTGCGCGTGCCTCTCTACAAGCCGGGCAAGGAGAACGCCACCCGTGTCGAACTCCGTAACCCCGACCCGGCCTGCAACCCCTACCTGGCCTTCGCCGCAATGCTGGCAGCCGGTCTGGACGGCATCGAGAAGGGCATGGAGTTGCCGCCCGAGGCGAGCAACAACATCTACCACATGACCGAGGCTGAACGCGCCGCGGCCGGTATCGACTCGCTGCCAGAGGACCTGTACCAGGCCATCCAGGAGTTCGAGAAGTCCAGTTTCGTCCGCGAGGCGCTGGGCGACCACGTCTGCGACTACCTCATCCGCAACAAATGGGCCGAGTGGAACGACTACAAGATGCTCGTCACCCCGTACGAGCTCTCGCGCTACCTGCCCATCCTCTAGTACCTGGCATCAACAGCCACCCTGCTGTCCGCCCGGCGGCTTCGGCCGCCGGGCGGTGTTTCTCAACAGGGAGATGAGGCCGGCGGGCGAAGCAACGAAGGCGCACCCGTGAGGTCCTGCTGCCGCGGAACAGTCGCACGCGGAAATCCTCCCACTGTGTCGACATTGAGGTGTAGGCTGTGGGCGTGCGTACCGATGGAGGAGTCGCGATGTATTTCATCGCGCAGCCGGAAGCGGTGCGTATGCCCACAGCCTAAACTCAGAGGAGACTATGAGCGGCAAGAGGACCGATTACCTCACCTGGGAGCAGTACTTCATGGGCGTAGCCCTGCTGTCGGCCCAGCGCAGCAAGGACCCGAACACCCAAGTGGGTGCGTGTATCGTCGACACCCGCAAGCGCGTCGTGGCCATCGGCTATGCCGGGTTCCCGACAGGATGCTCCGACGACGACCTGCCCTGGGACCGCGAGGGCCCTCTGCTCGAGACCAAGTACCCGTACGTCTGTCACGCGGAACTGAACGCCATCCTCAACCGCAACAACACCGACCTCTGCGGCTGCACTCTCTATTCCACCCTGTTCCCCTGCAACGAATGCGCCAAGGCGATCGTGCAATCCGGTATCGCCGAGGTCGTCTACTTGTCGGACAAACACCGGGATTCCGACACCGACAGGGCCTCGCGGATGATCCTGGAGATGGCCGGCGTGAAGACGCGCCGCTTTGCCGAGAAGCTCGACATCGTCCTGCGCGCGGACGGTGCAGGCTAGCGAGGCCGGCGAGCGAAGCAAAACCGGCGTGCCTGTGAGGTCCTTCTGCCGCGGAACGGTTGCACGCGGAAATCCTCCCCCCGGACTGACCTTGAGGTGTAGGCTGTGGGCGTGCGTACCCGCAGCCTACAGTCACAGGAGGTCACCTTGGACCATAGACTGACCACCACCGCCCTGACCATCCCCGGCTACCGCGTCACCCGCACCCTCGGCGTGGTGCGCGGGGTCACCGTGCGGGCCCGCTGGATCGGCAG
>JAFGIH010000248.1 GCA_016929985.1 Thermoleophilia bacterium
CTGCTCGTGCGGATACTATCGATCCCACGCTGATCGGACCTGCCGAACTCACAGTCGGTCAGTTCGTGGCGGTCATCTGCTGCGCAGCCGTGGTGATCGCGGCCGGTATCTGGGCGCTCGTGCATATCAGGCGACGCAGACGGCGCGAACCCGGCGCAGCCACCAGCGCCACCAGCGGTGATGCCGACAGGGAGCGGTAGTCTGTCCGGCGCCCTCGTCGCTGTAGCTCTCCCCCTTGGCGTCACCATCCTCATCGAGACAGGAGCCGCAGCGATCTCGGGTCTGCGCCGGCGCGCGCTCGGAGTGGTGGTATCGCTCAATCTGGTGACCAACCCGATCCTCAACCTGCTGCTCCTCCTGTTGCTGTGGCTCGGCGCCGGTAGCGCCGTATCTCGTGGCGCCATCGTCGAGTACGACGCCCGTCAGGCCCTGACGACGCCCTGGTTCTTGGCGGCGCTGATACTACTGGAGGTGTTGGTCATCATCGTCGAGTGGCGTGGGCTCGTCTGGGCCCTGGGGCGGCGGTCCGGCAGCTCGCGCAGACTCCTGGCCGTCTCCGGAACCATGAACACAGCCTCGGCGGTCTTGGGCACGTTCCTCCTGGCCTGCTTCGCATAGGTCCCACTCAAGCGACCCGTCATCGGCCCCTGCCCCTCACTCCATGAGCACCCGCGCGAGCAGATCTCTGCCCTTCTCCACCGCCGCACTTGTGGAGCACTCCGGCGCGCGGATCTCGGAGGGCATGACCGGCGCTCGTATGTCCACCCTGATGCGCGTGAAGAGCGAAGGCCACCAGCGCTTCAGCGGGAGAGCTCTGCCTGCCCCACTGATCCGCATGGGGAGCAGCGGCGCGGGAGCCTTGATCGCCATGAAGGCCGCGCCGCCCGAGATGCCGTCCCGGGCTATGCCTCCTTGCGGGAAGAGAGCCACAGTGCCGCCCCGTTGCAAGGTGCGGATGGACTCGCGCAGCGCCGTGACCTCCGCCCCCTCGCCGTAGGCCGGGATCGCGCCCACCCCCCGCACGAACCAGCCCACCAAGGGGCGCGCATACAGCCAGGGGGCGGCCAGGAAGGTGGCCTGCCGGTTCATGAGAACCGTGCCCACCACGAAGGGATCGAGGAAGCTCTCGTGGTTGGCGACCACTACCAGCGGACCGGACGGGGGTATGTAATCCCGCCCGCTCACCCGCACGCGGAAGAGCACGCGCAACAACCCCCAAGAAAGCAGCCGGAAGAACGAATACATGGACACCCCGTTCGTATGACGTTACCGGTCTGGGCCGACCCGCGTGACTTCCGGCGTTTCCGCAGCGCGCACGCGGGGCAGTCCCCAGAAGAGCCACAGCCCCAGACTCACCACCCCGAGACCAAGGGTCAGCACGCCGATCAGCGCCACCCGGTCCCATATCCCCAGAGACACCACCACCATCCCCAGGCTCCCCATGACCATGTTAGACGCGTTGACCAGCGCCGAGACCGATCCTGCGTCTCCTTCGTGCTGCCCGAGCAGCAGGTAGGTGGCGGGCGGCCTCTGGCAACTGATGCTGACCGCCGTGGGAAGCATGGACAGGATCAAAGGCCACGGTCCCAGGCCGCCAATGAGGAGCACGAGCAGACCACTTGCCGCCCCTGCCACGAAGGTCCCCGTGATGATGGCGTTGCGCTCGAACCGGCGGGAGAGCCAGACGTACAGAGGCGCACCAGCCGCCATGCCAAGCGCGAACAGGGCGAAGAAGAAGCTGTAGATCTGGCTGCTCACACCGAATGTCACCTCGTATATGTACGAAGAGGAGGCGATGAAGGCCAGGCCCGCCATGGCCATCAACGAGAAGGTGACGAGCAGACGGACGAAGACCTGGTTCTTGAGCACGAAACCCAGCCGCTTGAGCGATGCCAGCGGGTTGCCGGTCAGGCGCTCCTCGATGGTCTCTCGGAAGGCGACCGTACCCGCCAGCATGAGAAAGCCCAATACGGCCTGGGCCACGAACGCCCCGCGCCACGAGGTGTACCTGAGGATGAAGGCGCCCACCACCGGAGCGACCGCCGGCGAGATGACCGTCATGGTCTGGATGATAGCAAGGGTGACCTCGCGCTTTCTGCCCTTGTATACATCCTTCACCACGGCGGTCGCGGTAGCCACCGCCGCCCCCGTACCCGCGGCCTGCAGCACCCGGTAGACCATGAGCTGGAAGACGTCCGAGGCGACCGCGCACAACAGCCCGCCGAGCGTGTAACACGTGAGACCCACCAGCAGCACCGGCCTCCGGCCGTAGCGATCGCTCAGGGGACCCCACACGAGGATCGCCACAGCGTAGAAGACGAAGAACAGGATGAGGGTCAGGTTGGTCTGGTACTCAGGGACGCCGAAGTATGTCGTCATCCCCGGGAGAGCGGGCAGGTAGAGATCGGTGGAAAGCGCGGGGAAGGCGGTGAGCGCCGCCAAGAAGATGATGAGGCCTTTCTTCCCCAGGTATCTCTGTTGTTTCGCGCGTTCCTTCTCCATCCGGGTATCACGGTAGCATAGAGAGAACCACACACGCGGCAGAGGAGAAAAGGGGGCCAGACGACCGTGAGGCACCCAGCTCGCGATACTCCCCCGCTCACCCTGCCCGAACAGGCCACCGTGGTAGTCGTGGGCGGCGGCCCGGCCGGGTCTTTCTTTGCCATCCGCCTGCTGCGCAGAGCCCGGCAGTCGGGCCGGACCGTGGATGTGGTCATTCTGGAGAAGAAGACCGAGATCTGCTTCTACGGACCTGTGCCGTACTCGTCGTGGGAAGGCTGCAACTACTGTGCCGGGGGCGTCTCGCCCCGCCTGATCGACGGCCTGCGGGCCGAAGGTATCCACATCCCCGAAGAGGTGATCGAGAGCCGTTCCACCGAGATGGTCGTGCACGGGGACTGGAAGAGCATCTTGCTGTCGATCCCCGCGGGGCGCGAGATGCTGTCGGTGTTCCGGGGATCGCGGCCTCGGCAGCGGACAGGTAGGTATGTGAACTTCGACACCTGGCTGCTCAACCTCGCAGTAGACGAGGGGGCGCGCGTGATCACAGCCGAGGTGGACGATGTCCACTACTCGAACGGACGCAGGCCTGTCGTAGGCTACCAGGTCGCCGCTCCCTCCGAGGGCGGCCCGCCGGGCGACGGCCGGGGGGGCGGCAGCCAGGGGAGCGCCGGCCCATTGGGCCCCGGCCGACTTCGCGGCGCCATCGAGGCCGACTTCGCCGTCTTTGCCGGAGGGGTGAACCGCTCACCAGGCATAGATATGCACGATGATCCCGTCCTGGCTGCGCTGCGGCGAATGATCCCCCGTCTGCGGCCCCCTAAGGTGCGCAGAGCCGTGATCGCCGAGATGCAGGACAGCACAGGCCGGATGCGCGTCATCGAGGGCGAGGTGCATTTCGTGCAATACGGCTCAGAGCAGTTGCACATCGAGATGGCATCGGTGATGCCCAAGAAGGAGTGGATCACCACAGTGCTCCTCGGCAAGAGCGTCGACGAAGCTGCACCCTCGGC
>JAFGIH010000249.1 GCA_016929985.1 Thermoleophilia bacterium
CATCGCGCTCGCCCACAACGGCAACCTGGTCAACACCGACGAGTTGCGGACCGGCCTTCTCTCAAACGGCCACGTCTTCGAGAGCACGTCCGACACCGAGGTCATCGCGGCGCTGCTGGCCGAGCATCCCTCGCGCGACATCCGGTTGGCGCTACGCGACGTGGTGCCACGGCTGAGGGGGGCCTTCAGCGCGGTGCTCATGACTAAGGACGAGGTCATCGGTTTCCGCGATCCCTACGGCATACGGCCTCTGGTGCTGGGCCGCGTCGGCGATCGCTACTGCTTGGCCAGCGAGACGTCTGGGCTTGACATCATCGGCGCTCGTTTGGTGCGCGAGGTTGAGCCGGGGCAGGTGTGTGTGATCGACAAAGACGGCTATCACATCGACCAGGTGGTCGACCGGCAACGGTCGGCCCTCTGCGTGTTCGAGTTCATCTACTTCGCCCGTCCCGACTCCGTTATGAAGGGTCAGACCCTCTATGGCGCCCGCAGCCGTATGGGTGAGCAACTGGCTCTGGAGTCTCCCGTGGAGGCCGACCTGGTCAGCCCCGTTCCTGATACCGGCATCTGCGCCGCCACCGGCTACGCGGCCGCGAGCGGCATCCCCTACGGTGAGACGCTCATCAAGAACCGCTACATCGGGCGGACCTTCATCAATCCCGATCCCCAGGTGCGTAAGCTGGGCATCCGCATGAAGTTCAACCCGCTCCTCTCGGCCATCAAGGGCAAGCGCCTGGTGATGGTGGACGACTCCATCGTGCGGGGAACGACCACCCGCGCTCTGGTGCGGGTGCTCTTCGAGGCGGGGGCGAAGGAGGTCCATCTGCGCATCACCTCGCCGCCGATCCTGTACCCGTGCTTCTACGGCATCGATATGGCCAACCAGGACGAGTTCATCGCCTTCAACAAGAGTGTCGAAGACGTCAGCCGGGAGCTTGGCGCCACCTCCGTGTACTACCTCTCTCTCGAGGGGCTGATGAAGGCCACCGGTGTGGGGGACGAGGAGACCAGCTTCTGCGCGGCGTGCTTCACCGGCAAGTATCCGTGCGAGGTGCCGGAGAGGCTGCGCTGCTCGAAGTTCCGCTATGAAGAGAGCGCCTGCGGGAAAGTGGGCGACTGAGAGGGTCTGACGCGCCGGTCGCGCCGGCCGCGCAGCGTCGACGGGTCGGTCGCGCCGTGGTCGCCGCGCCGCTCACTTCTCGATGCCCGTCCGGGCGAGGACACCGCGTTTGTAGTAGTGCTTGACCTCCCGCATCTCGGTGACGAGATCGGCGCGCTCGATGAGTCTCGGATCGGCGCATCGGCCTGTGAGGACCAGTTCCACGCGCTCGGGTTTGGTCTCGATGAGGTCGATCAGATCTTGTACGTCGAGCATCTTCAGCCAGGTGGTCATGAGGATCTCATCGAGGATCACCACCTGGTACTGCTCCGACCTGATGATGTTGCGCACCTCGGTCAGTCCCTGCTGCGCGAGCGCGATGTCGTCGTCGGACGAGCGTCCTCTGATCCAGCGGCCTCGACCATACTGCCGATAGTCGATCCTTCCACCCAGATCGTCGAGGGCCTGGATCTCGCTGTAGCGGCCCTGTTTGATGAACTGGGCTATGAAGACGCTCAGACCCGCGCCGGCCGCGCGCACCGCCAAGCCGATGGCGGCGGTCGTCTTCCCCTTGCCGTCGCCGGTGTAGATCTGCACGTAGCCCCTCTTCATCTCCATCGCTCATTCCTCCTGGCTTGCATCGGGTCCGAGATGCGCCTGCAACGCGAACAGATCAGCACGTAGCACGAACCCGCCCCATCCGACGGGCCGGCCGGCGTTGTCCTGGAACAGGTGCTCGATGTGAAGTCCCGGGGTCTGGGGTGGCCTACCCAGGACTCTCCCGGCCGCCGCTCCTAGAATCGAGGCGCGCAGTGTGATCCGTCCTCGCGGGAATCCCGCGCCTTCACTCTCGTGGAGCAGTCCGTGCAGTGAGGTCGATCCAAGCAGCCTCTCGACGAGTGGCTCGCACGGGTCGCACAGCAGATATTCCCAGTGGTAGATGGCAGGGGCGCCACCGACCAGCACCGAGTGGCGCAGGTCGATCACACGGGAGCCCACGGATACGGCCAGTGCCGCGGCCGCCTGTCTGCCCGCCCTTGCCATCGAGGCCGAAAGCAGTCGCACCTCGGCAGAGTCGTCGAGGTAATCACCTGCGAACTGCCGCAGTGTGAAGACCGAGTCGGCGAGGTCGAACGCGCGGGCGAAGGTGCCCCGCCCTCGCTCTGCCGAGATCAGGCCTTTGTCGATCAGGATCGTGAGGGCCCTGCGCATGGTCATGTGGCTCACGCCGAACTCCGCGCAGAATTGCGAGACCGAAGGCAACCGGCTACCGGTGTGGTAGAAGCCCGACGCGAGCCGGGCGGATATGGTGTCGGCGATGTACGCGTAGGCCGGGGGAGACGCTCGTCCCGGTCTGTGGGGGTTCGCCCTCCTGGGGACGGTCCCTCGCCGGATCACCGTGCCTGTCTCGCGTAGTACACCCATGGACTCCTCCTTTTCTCGGGGTAACAGGTGTGCCGAGCCGGAGACAGGCCTTGTCCCGATGGCATGGCGTAGCCACACCAGGGAAGGGGGCAACCTGACGCCGACCGCTCCTCTCCCTCGAAGTCGCGGTAGCCAACGTGTGCTCTCGGCAGGTCTTCGGACTTGTGGGCGGTTCCGCACAATGCGGAATGTTCCTACCGGCCGTGGCTTCCCAGCTCTCGCGAACCAGTGCCTCATCGACGGCTTTCGTTCCCACTCACCGCTGCGGGGCAGTCCCGGTCTTGCACCGGATTCCCTTGTCTCTCGCGGGTGGATACCGCTCGAGACGCCGACAGCAAGGTCATTCTAGGCGTCCGCGCAGAGGCATGTCAACCCGGCCGTCGACCCGGCCGTCGACCCGACTGTCGACCTGGCTGTCGGCGCCGCCGGCAGGCTGCGGCGGTCCGGCCGAGGGCCGGCAGGTTGCCGGGTGCGCGCTTTCTGTGTTACAAACACCTGCGCACGGATGCTCTAGCGAGCACTGAGAACTCGTTTCAGAACGAAGCCCCGGCCGCCGAGTCCGCGCTAGACGGAGCCATCCTTCGTCCTCGGTCGCGTCCGTAGCGCTGCTACGAACGCTCCCTGCGTCCTTGGCTCGCTCGCGTCGATCGCATCCTGACGGCGAGGCGTCATTCTGAAACGAGTTCCACGGGAAGCCGGTGAAAATCCGGCGCGGGCCCGCCGCTGTGACCGGGGACGGATGCCGCTGATGCCACTGTTCGCAAGAATGGGAAGGCGCGGTGATCCGGTCGATCCGGGAGCCAGAAGACCTATCCGTGACGCTGAGACAGAGGCCGCTCCCGTGGAAAGGAGTGGGCGTGTCGACGCGCAGGGCGGAATACGGCGTCCCTGAGTCCTTCGGGCTTGGGGACGCTTGTTTGTTATGTAGGGTAAGGAGGACGGCACGATGCCGAAGCGGGTGTATCTCATACGACACGGGGAGACGCAGGGGACGGCCGAGGGCCGCCTCATGGGGGCCACCGACCAGCCGCTGAGCGCCCGCGGGACGAGCCAGGTGCTCCGGCTTGCGGAGTTGCTGCCCGCCGGTCTGCTAGCGCCGGGTGCGGCGATCTGGTGTGTCGCCAGCCCTCTGCAGCGCGCGCAACAGACCGCCGAGGGCGTCGTCGGCCGGGCCGGTCTCGCGGTGAGTACCGACGCCGACCTCCGCGAGATGCACTTCGGCGCGTGGGAGGGGCTGACCTCCGAGGAGATCGAGGTGCGATTCCCGCGCGAGCAGGCCCGATGGGCCTCGCCAAGCGACCAAACGGCGTTCCCGGACGGCGAGAGCCTGGGCGAGTTCAGGGAGCGTGTCGCCAGGGTCCAGAGACGGATCCTGGAGCGGCCTGAGGACGCCGTGATGGTGTTCACGCACGGCGGTGTGGTGCGCGAG
>JAFGIH010000250.1 GCA_016929985.1 Thermoleophilia bacterium
CCCGGCAAGGTCTGGATCAGCACCAGCGCACAGGAGCCGCTCCACGAGGCGTGCGTCCCCGGCGGAGGCGGCCGCCATGAGAGGGGTCCACCCGTCGCCGCAGAGGTGGTTGACATCAGCGCCCCGACTGATGAGCAACTCGGATATGTCCGTGGTACGGGCGAGCCGGAGGGCTGTGACGCCATTGTCGTCCTGCTCGTCTACGAGTGCGCCTGCGTCTAGCAGTAAGCGTACTGTTTCGGTACTCATCGTCTTTGCCGCTTGGTGGAGCGCGGTGCGACCGTGGATGCCTCGCGCGTTGACCGAAGCACCAGCGGTGAGAAGGAGGTCAACGACCTCCGCGCGGCCACGCATGGCGGCGAAGATCAGCGGCGTCTGGCCTCCTGGCACGGTGGCGTTCGGGTTGGCTCCGCGCTGGAGCAGAAGGCGAGTGACATCCGCCGAGGCGCGCGGGTTGCGGCAGGAAGCAGCGTCGAACAGAGGGGTGGTATGCCCCTGCTGCGCGCCGGCTTCCGTGTAGGCGCCATGGTCGAGCAGAAAGGCAGCGGCCGCGGCGTGCCCCGCGCCGACAGCAAGGTGCAGCGGCGTCGTGCCGGAGTGCGCGCGGGCGTTCACATCGGCGCCCTCCTCGAAGAGTCGTGTGAGCGCGACGGTGTCGCCATGCCGAGCCGCCACGTGGAGAGGCGGACAATGGGGACGACAGACATCGGCCTGCCCGAGCAGCATCCAGCTCAGGCCGAGGAATGTCACCAGGGCGAAAGCAAAGACTACACCCCGTGTCAGCATGAAACCCTTTGCTCCATGAGTGTTCGCGGAAGGAAAGTCGATAAATACATCGCTGTGGATTCAATACCACGAAAACTTGTATTTCTGAGAATAGCTTAGTTGATAACCAAGACCGGCCATACCAAGCTTCCGAAAGCGACTCGTCTCCTGTGCCGGATGAAAACTCGTTGGCAGGAGGCGGTCACGCCTGCGAGGAAGTCTGCGGCCTGGTGGTGAGGGGAAACCCGGTCATAGCAGCCAGCGGAGCCAGTTCTAATGAAGACAAGGCAGCCTTCTCGCTCCTTAACAATAGGCTTGGTAGCGCTCATCGCGATGCTCGGGGTGTGCGGCGCGTCCCCTGCGGCCGTGCCCATCGGGCCCGGCGCCGTGTACGAAGCCTCCTATCGGAGTGGGGGCCCGTGGGCGATTCACACCGTGGAGGCCGATCTCGACAACGAATACCTGGAGGTCAAGGCCTTGCTGGGTGGGGGCGAGGGGATGGCACGAAAACAGTTGCCGAAGATGTTCGCTACGGCCGAGACGGAAATCGTGCGCCCAGTGGCCGCCGTCAACGGCGACTTCTTCTCCTTAGCTGGCGGCAGCTATGACGGGATTCCTCTCGGTCTGCACGTGACCGATGGCGAGTTGTTGACCCTCCCCGAGCCTTCTCGGTCTGTGCTGTATGTTCGCGAGGACGGCTCAGTACAAATCGATCGCCTGCGGCCCAACGTGTGGCTGCGGGGCCCGAAGGAATTGCTTTTCCCGGTGGCGGGTCTCAATCGTCCGCCGGGGTACGCCGACCTCGTCATGTTCACACCTCACTTTGGAGAGGAAACGCGGGCACAGGATGACTCTCTGCAGATTGCCCTGGTGGCCATGACGGGACCGATGCGATCGCACGGGACGGTGAGCGGGAAGATCGCGAACATCGCGACGGGAGCCCACCAGCGGATCCCGCCAGGCGGAGCCGTGCTGGTGGCACGCGGCGTGGCCGCCTATGCCCTGCGCAAGCTAGTGGTGGGCGATGAGGTGACGATCATCGTGCAGTTGGAGTCCGAGGAGGAGTTGATCGGGGAGGCTATTGGCGGGGGACCGCGGCTAGTGCGAGACGGTCGGGTGTCCGTCGAGTACTCGCGAGAGCGTTTCTCGGGGAGCTTCGCCTCGCGCAGACATCCGAGAACCGGGGTTGGCCTCCGCGACAACACCCTGGTACTCGTCACGGTTGACGGCCGGCAGCCGGGCTATAGCGAAGGGATGACGCTGGAGGAGTTCGCCCATCTTTTCGTCGAGCTCGGCTGCACCGACGCGCTGAACCTGGACGGGGGTGGTTCTACGACGATGGTTGTCCGCGGGGAAACGGTTAACGCTCCCTCAGGCGGAGTAGAGAGGGCCGTTGTCAACGGACTGGCCGTCGTAAGCGCCGCCCCCCTCGGACCGCCTGTCCAGTTGGCCATCAGACCTTCGGAGCTGACCGTGCTTGGCGGCGAGACCGTATTTCTGCGGCCCGTGGGGATAGATGAATACTACAACCGAGTCGAGTTGAACGGGGACGAGGTCGAGTGGACGCTGCCGCCTGGGTTTGGGACGGTCAGCGAGACGGGAGTCTTCACGGCCGACACGGTGCGACAGCCGACGGCGAGCTTGGTGACGGCCAGATACGGTGAGCTCCAGGCGTCGGCCGTCGTGCGTATAGCTCCGCTGCCCACGAAGATTGTGGTGACGCCTGACACCGCGCAACTCGATCCTGGGAGCGCGCAGAAGTTCACTGCGCTCGCGCTGGACGCGGGAAATCAGCCGATAGAGCTGTCGCGAGGACGGCTTAGGTGGCGGGTCGAGCCGCCGGGCACGGGTGGCTGGGTAGATGAGAGCGGCCTCTTCAAGGCTCCCGAAGCGGCAGGCGAACTTGCTATCGTGGCCTGCGTAGGAGATGTGTGTGGCCGAGCAGAGGTGGTCGTGGGCGGAGAACTCGGCGTCGTGGAAGACTTCGAGGCCGATCGCTCCTGGGCGTATAGGGCTGAACCGGCGGAGGCGCCGGGTGGCGTGGTACGTGTGGAAGACAGGCTGAGGCCCGGGAACCATTGCCTACGGCTTACTTACGATTTTACCGAGGGCGAGGGGACGCGCACGGCGCATGCAGAACTCAACCTCCCACTGCCGGAAAGTCGAATGTTCTCCGTATCTGTGCTTGGCGACGGGCAGGCGGCCTGGCTGCGCGCTCGTCTCCGCGATGCGGCGGGACGCGCAGTCACCGTGGATCTTGCGCCGCGCGTGAACTGGATCGGGAGTTGGCGTAGAGTCACCGCGTTGCTACCGGCGGAGGCAGAGCAGCCACTGGTGCTCGAATCCATCTATCTCGCCGAATACCATGAAGATCAGCAGCCAGCCGGGGCGATCTTCCTGGACGACATCTCGGCCGGTCCGGTTGTCGAGGCGAAGGAGGCCGCGTCGCCAGCAGCACCGCCACTTGGAGGAGCAAACGAAATGAGCGACTTGCCAGACTACGTGGTCGGAAAGACGAATGAGGACATCACCATAGACGGGCATCTCAACGAGGGCGTGTGGGCTCGGGCACGGTCGCTGGGCGATTTCATCTTCGCAGATGCGAGCGGCGAGCCGCAACTCCCGACTGAAGTGAAGATGTGTTGGGACGAGCGGAACCTGTATCTCGCTTTCGTAGCGATTGACACCGATATCTGGGGCACCATGAAGGACCGAGACGACCCCATCTACGAAGAGGAGGCCGTGGAAACCTTCCTCTCTACTGGTGGGGAGGTGACCAAGTACTTCGAGTTTGAATTCAGCCCCCACAATGTGGTCTTCGATGCGCTGATTGAGTGCCCAGAGTCAGGTGACCGCAGCAAGATGACGGTCGACACGAGTTGGGATTGCGAAGGGCTGCAGTCGGCCGTGAGCGTCGTCGGGTCCCTGGATGACAGGACGGATGTCGATGACCGGTGGACGGTGGAAGTGGCGCTTCCTTTCGCGCAGATCGGGCGTGAGGGTCGGCCGCCTGCAGGCGGGGAGCAGTGGCGCGCCAATTTCTATCGCATAGACCAAGCTGGGGGAGGAGAGTATAGCTGCTGGTCGCCGACGCTGGTACAGCCGCCGAGCTTCCACGTGCCGAAGCAGTTCGGCGTGCTCACCTTCTCCGACGATATGATCTAGTACAGCGGGAAAGCGCCTGGCATAGTTCGCGCGCAGATGCTAAGCTGGTGGGGCCGGAGGAACGGTTATGAGACAGGTACGGGTGGCGCTGGCCCAGATCAACGTGACGGTGGGCGATCTCGACGGGAACGCCGAGCGCATCGTCGCGGCCGTGCGCGAGGCGGAGAGCATGGGCGCAGATATCGTCGCGCTGCCGGAACTGGCGATCACCGGCTATCCGCCGGAAGACCTCCTGCTCAAGCCCGAGTTCATCTCGGCGAATCTGCGAACGCTCCAAGAAGTCGCCGCGGAGACGAAAGAGACGGTGGCGTTGTGCGGCTTCGCCGACCGGGCCGACGACCTCTACAACGCCGCGGCGGTAATGCACGCCGGCCTCGTGGCCGCGGTCTACCATAAGAATCTGCTGCCGACCTACAGCGTGTTCGACGAGGATCGCTACTTCCGTAGCGGGGCGGAGCAGCCCGTCTACAAGATCGCCGGAGGAGTTGTTGGAGTCAGCGTGTGTGAGGACATCTGGTACCCCGACGGTCCTCCCACTGCGCAGGCGTTCACCGGTGGCGCCGAATTGCTGGTGAATATCTCCTCCTCGCCGTACTGCATGGGGCGGTTCGACGTGCGTCGGGAGATGCTGGCGACGCGGGCGGCGGATACGTCGTCTTTCATCGCCTACGTGAACCTGACGGGAGGGCAGGACGAGCTCGTCTTCGATGGGCAAAGCATGGTGTTTGCGCCAGACGGTGGACTCCTCGCGCGCGCGCCGGCCTTTGAAGAGGCGATGGTGGTGATTGACATTGATCTCGACGAGGCCTTCCAGCGCCGTCTGCGAGACCCGCGGCGGCGCAAACGCGGTCATGCACAGGAGGCGCCACCGCTCGTGGTGACTGAAGAGGCTCGGAAGAACAAGCCTGGGCTTGGACCGCCTGAACTGGCCGGTTCGCTGGTGGCTGAAGAGGAAGTCTACCGGGCGCTGGTGCTGGGGACGCGCGACTACATCAGAAAGAACGGCTTCACAAAGGTGCTGGTGGGGCTCAGCGGAGGCGTCGATTCCTCGCTGGTGGCCGCGGTCGCGACCGACGCGCTGGGGCCGGGAAACGTCGTGGGCGTCTCGATGCCATCCCGATTCTCTTCAGACGGTAGCAGGACCGATGCGGTGAAGCTCGCGGACGCACTCGGTATCGAAATGAAGACCGTTCCTATTGAGAGAGCGCATGCGGCCTATGAGGAGATGCTGGCCGCGGACGCGCCCAACGCACCAAGCATCATGATGGAGAACGCACAAGCGCGCGTCCGGGGCAATATCCTCATGGCGCTGTCGAACGCCTTTGGCTGGCTGGTGCTGACGACGGGCAACAAGAGCGAGATCTCCACCGGCTACTGCACGCTGTATGGGGACATGGCCGGTGGGTTCGCGGTGCTGCGCGATGTGCCCAAAACGCTGGTGTACGAGTTGGCGGAGTACAAGAACCAGGCGGCCGGCCGTGAAGTCATCCCGCAGACCGTCATCGACAAGGTCCCCTCGGCCGAGTTGCGCCCGGACCAGAAGGACACGGACTCGCTCCCGCCCTACGAGGTGCTCGACCCTATCCTGAAGGCCTACGTCGAAGACGACGTGCCGATCAGCGAGATCGTGGCCTCCGGGAACGATCCGGAGGTCGTCGCCAAGGTGGTGGAGTTGGTGGACCGCAACGAGTACAAGCGCCGCCAGGCGCCCCCGGGCCCGCGCGTGACCTCTCGCGCCTTCGGCCGGGACCGTCGACTCCCAATTACCAACCGATTCCGAGGCGGGCCGGTCAGCGGGAGCTAGCCGTCACCCTTGGCGGAAGGGTCCGAAAGCCTCCGCGAGTTGCCGCAGGCCCGATGCCAGCACCCCGCCGTCAGACCCCAACGCGATGAAGGTATAGCCGTCAGCGACGGTCTGTTCGATCTGGTCGGGGTTGAGCAGGAGAATTCCCGCCGCCTTCCCTCGCGCCAGCGCTGCATCCGAAACCCTTGCCAGTGCCTCGCGGAACCGCGGGTGATCGAATTGCTGGGGAATCCCCAGGCTGACGCTCAGGTCGAGCGGACCGACGAAGAGCACATCCACTCCGTCAATGGCGGCAATCTCGCCCACGTGTTCGAGTGTCCCTTCCGTTTCGACCTGCACGATGGTGGTGAGCTTGTCGTTGGCCGTGGCGAAGTACTGGTCGAAACCGCTACCAAAATCTGCCG
>JAFGIH010000251.1 GCA_016929985.1 Thermoleophilia bacterium
GGCGAGTCCGGAGAGGTGGTCTTCACCACCCTCACGCGCGAAGCGATGCCGCTGATCCGCTACCGCACCGGCGACACGAGCCGCTTCATACCCGGACCGTGCCCGTGTGGCACCGTACTCAGGCGTCTGGCACATGTGCACGAGAGGCTTGACGGCAGTGTGACCCTGGCCGGCGGCGGGATCCTCCGCCAGAGGGACCTCGACGAAGCGCTCCTCGCCCTTCCCCAGTTGGCCGATTTCCAGGTATCGTTCTCACGGAGCGATACCGGTTGCCATCTGGAAGTGCGCGTGAGAGGTCACGACGACTCTCCAGGACCACCGGAAGCTCAGATCATGCGGGCGCTGCTTACCATACCCGTGCTCCGCTCAGGGACCGCCCGCGGGGGAGTCTCGGTGGCGGTTCTCGCGTGGGAGCCCGTTGATGGGAACCGCCAGACCGGCACGGGGAAGAGGAAGATCGAGTACTCGCAGGGAGCGATGTGATGAACGAAGAAACCGCGAAGGCGGCGCTGTCTTTGCTCGATGAGGGTAGGGACTTCGCCTGGGCTACCATCATCGACAGCCGGGGATCGGCGCCGCGTCACGCGGGCGCGTCGATGCTCGTAAGGGCCGACGGCACCATCGCCGGCACCATCGGCGGCGGCCCTCTGGAGGCGACGGTCATCGAGTCGGCTCTGCGGGTGGTGAAGAGCGGCATGCCTCTCATGATGGACTTCGATGCAGCCCGGCTCGGCATGATGTGCGGTGGGGGTGGGCTCGTTCTCATCGAGTATGTCGACGGGGCGCGGGAGACGGAGAAGGACCTCTACCGAGGTCTGTTCGAGCTCCTTGACAGCGGCGGCAGAGGATGGTTGGTGACCGTCACCTCGACCTGTGACGCCGGGACGACCGCTGCCGGCGACGCCACGACGTTCTCCGTGCACAAATGCCTGGTCCGCACCGACGGCTCCGTAGCCGGCGACGTGGTGCTTCCCCCGGAGGCTTTGCGAGACCTGGCTCGGCGAGGGGGAAGCTACGACCTCTTGATGGCCATCGGGGGCCCCGAGAAGACTTACGTGCAGCCCGTCGGCGCACGAGGCAAGGCCATCGTGTTCGGGGCCGGGCACTGCGGCGCCGGTCTCGTGCCCGTGCTCAGTTCCATCGGCTTCTTCACCACCATCGTGGACGACCGGGCGGACTTCGCCAATCAGGAGAGGTTCCCCACGGCCGACCGCGTGGTGGTGCCGGAGTCGTTCGGGACGGTCTTGGAGACGCTCCCCGTCGACGCCGACACCTACCTCGTCATCATGACCAGGGGGCACCAGTTCGACAGAGTGCTTCTGCAGCAGGCCCTACGCACACCGGCGCGTTACGTCGGCATGATGGGCAGCAAGAAAAAGGTGGCGGATACGATGCAGTCCCTTCGCGAGCAGGGTTTCTCGCAGGAAGAGCTCGCCCGGGCGCATGCCCCCATCGGCGTCCCGATAGGAGGAGACTCTCCCGAGGAGATAGCCATCAGCATCGCCGCCGAATTGATACAGGTGAGAGACCGGTCCGCCCTCTGAAAGGGGCCGGCACAGCCGATGAGCCTAGTAGCCGATACAGCCGTAGTGATACTCGCCGCGGGGCGATCGTCCCGCATGGGCACGAGCAAGCCCCTGCTGCCGCTCGGGACCGGCCGGGTGATAGAGCGGGTGGTCGCCTGCGCGTCACACGCAGGCATCGGCGACCTCGTGGTCGTGACGGGGCACGAGCCCGACGGAGTCGCGGCCGCCCTGGCGGCGCTCCCGGTGCGTCGGGCTCACAACGCGGGCTACGACGCGGGCATGTTCTCTTCAGTGCAGACGGGCGTGAGAGCCCTGCGCGAAGATGTGGAGGCGTTCTTCATACTCCCCGTGGATTACCCGTTGGTGAGCACCGCGGTGCTTCGCGCGCTGCTTCAGAGTGCCGCCGGCAACCCGAAAGGGATACTCCACCCAACCTGCTGCGGTCTGCGGGGACATCCTCCCCTTCTGGCCGGCCGCTACCGCAAGGTGATCGTGGACGCCGGTGCGAACGAGAATATGCACACGCTTCTGGAGCTTCATCACGACGACGAGGCTGAGGTGGAGATTGAGAATCCCACCATCCTCATGGACATGGACACCATGGAGGACTACCACCGCATCGTCCGGTTCGCGGCCTTCCTGGACGCGGCGTCAGACGCGGCTCCGGGCGCTGAGACGGACGCAGCCCCGGCCGCCCAGGCGGAGGCCGACGCGCGCGCCGAGGCGCCGGGCGCCACCCGGGCGGGACCCGCAGCCCAGGCGGAGCCCGGCGCCCTCTCGTCCGAAGACGCCCTCTTCCTGCTGTCGCTCCTGCGCATGCCGGACCCGGTGGTGCGGCACTGCAGGGCCGTCGCCATCGTCGGCGAGGCTCTGGCCCGGGCCCTCGCGCCGCTCGTCCCCACCCTGGACGTCGAACTGGTGCGCACCGCCTGCCTGCTCCACGACCTTGCGCGGACTCAGCCGAAACACGCGGCCGTCGGGCGACGGGTGCTCTGCAACCTCGGTCTGACCCGGTTGGGCGAGATCGTCGGGGCACACATGGTCCTACCGCCCGCACAGCTGGATACCCCCCATGTCACTGAGGAACAACTGGTCTACCTCGCGGACAAGCTGGTGATCGAC
>JAFGIH010000252.1 GCA_016929985.1 Thermoleophilia bacterium
AATGTCTGCTCGACACGGCGGGCCGTCGTGCTTCTGCTCAAAGGCAAGGCAGAGACGGTGGAGTCGAGTGGTGCGGTTCTTCACTCAGAGAAGGCGGCCTTCACAGTCCCCTCGGTCATCCGGCTCGTACAATACGTCCGGCTGCCTCGCGCCGAAGTGCGGGGGCTCTCAAGACGGGCCATTCTTGCCCGCGACGGGTTTCGTTGCCAATACTGCGGGAGTACTCACCACTTGACGATCGACCACGTTGTCCCCCGTAGCCGCGGCGGTGCTGATTCTTGGGAGAACGTCGTCACGTCATGCGCGGCGTGCAATGTGAGAAAGGGGGCATGTCTGCCCTCTGAGGTGGGAATGGCGCCCACACGCAGACCGCGGCCGCCTATGCCGGGCGACTTTGTGCTGGCCTCGCAGCGAACGGTGCCGGACGACTGGCTGCCCTACCTGGAGCTGTCGGTGGCGTAGCGCCCCATGTTGGTGTACTTCTGCTGACGAAGCTGCAACCGCTCGTCGGCGTCGAGGGACATCAAATCGCGCAGCGCTAGTTCCACCTCGTGCATCACCCGCCTAGCCATCAACGGGTGATCGAGGTGCGCCCCTCCCTTGGGCTCGGGAATAAGAACGTCTATCAGGCCGAGGTCGAAAAGCCCTTTGGCTCCTACCCGCAGGGCCGCCGCCGCGCGGGCCGCCTCGGTAGAATCCCGCCAAACAAGGGCTGCGCATCCCTCGGGAGAGATCACCGAGTAGATGGAGTTCTCCAGCATCATCACCCGATCGGCGACTGCAAGGGCCAGCGCGCCGCCCGAGCCCCCTTCCCCTATGACAACGGTGACTGTAGGCACCCCCAGTCCGGCAAAGGTCTCGATGCTCCGAGCAATCGCTCCGGCCTGCCCGCCTTCTTCAGCATCCTTGCCGGGATAGGCGCCCGGAGTGTCGACCAGCGTCACCACCGGAAGCCCGAACTTCTCGCCGATGCGAGCCAGCCGCATGGCCTTGCGATAGCCTTCCGGCCTGGCCATGCCAAAGCTGCGTTCTTGGCGCTCCTTGAGAGTGCGGCCCTTCTGGTGACCAATCAGGACGATGGGCGTGCTTCCCAGGGTAGCCAACCCGCCGATCACTGCCTTGTCGTCACCGTGAAGCCGGTCGCCTGATAGCTCGATAAAGTCGGGTAGCGCATGCGTGATGTAGTCGAGGGTCTGGGGCCGATCCTGGTGACGGGCAAGCAATACCGTCTCCCAAGCCGCCTCGGGAGTAATTCGCTCAGGCATCGCTCTCGCCCCCCCTCAAGAAGGAGAGTATCCGAACCAGTCGCTCCTTCAGTTCCCTGCGATCTGCCACCATGTCGACTTGGCCATGCTCCAGCTGGGACTCGGATGAACCGAAACCCGGGGGTAGCTTCTCGCGTATGGTCTGTTCGATGATGCGGGCTCCCGAGAAACTCATCACCGCTCCGGGCTCGGCCAAAATCACGTCGGCGATCGTGGCGAAGCTTGCGAACACGCCGCCGGTCGTGGGGTGCGTGAGAATGGTGATGTACGGCAATCCGGCTTTCCCAAGCATCTGAACGGCCACCACGGTCTTGGCCATCTGCATGAGGGAGAGCAGCCCCTCCTGCATCCGAGCACCCCCAGATCCCGCCACGATGACTAGAGGCCTCCGCTGCTCTATGGCCGCCTGCGTCAGCCGGCAGAACCGTTCACCCACCACCGAGCCCATCGATCCACCCAAGAACTTGAAATCGAGGATCCCAAGCGCAGTCGGGATACCGGCCACCTCGCACAGGACAGCCAAGAACGCCTCGGTCAAACCCGTCTTCAGTTGCGCTTCGGACACGCGTTCCGGATAGGGGCGCAGATCGGCGAACTGCAGTGGGTCGATCGCGCGCACCTCTTCTGCCAAGAAAACCGCGGTCCCCAAGTCGGCGAACATAGCCACGCGCTCATGGGCCGGCAGCACATAGTGATACCCACAGTGAGGGCAGACTCGCATATTGCGCTCGAGGTCACCTTCCGCGAGGAGGGCGTTGCACTTCTTGCAGTGCTCACCCGCCGCGTCTGGGCCGGGCGGCGGTTCCCTACGTTTGACCTGGATGGTTACGTACTTAGCCATGCCACCTGCGCAGCACGATGGCGGCGTTGTGACCGCCGAAACCGAAACTGTTGGACATGGCGACGTTCACCTCGGCCTCTCGCACGGTGTTGGGAACGTAGTCGAGATCGCACTGCGGGTCGGGATCGTCGAGGTTGATAGTCGGGATCACTTTGCCCACTTCCATGGAAAGCACGGTGGCCGCTGCTTCCAGAGCCCCTGCGGCCCCCAGGCAGTGCCCGAACATGCTCTTGTTGGAGCTTACCATGACCCGCGCAGCCTGGGACCCCAGGCAGAGCTTGATGGCCTTGGTCTCCATGATGTCCCCAAGGGGCGTAGACGTCCCGTGCGCGTTGATGTAGTCGACCTCTGAGGGATCGACACCTGCGTCGTGCAGAGCCTTGGTCATAGCCAGACCCGCCGGTTCACCCGTCTCGTCGGGCTCGGTGAGATGGAAAGCGTCGGCGGTCATGCCGTATCCGGTGATCTCCGCATAGATGTGGGCTCCGCGCTTGACCGCGTGCTCCGACTCCTCCAAGAGCAACACCCCACTGCCCTCGCCCATGACGAAACCGTCGCGCCCGGCGTCAAAGGGGCGGCTGGCTCTCTCGGGCTCGTCGTTTCGGAACGATATGGCACGCATCGCCGCGAACGCCGACATTCCCACCTGGTTGACCGCCGCCTCAGCGCCACCGGCGAACATGGCGGTCGCGTCGCCGCGCCGGATGAGCGAGAACGCATCTCCCAACGACATCGTGCCCGCCGCACAGGCCGTGCACACGGCATTGACAGGGCCTTTGAGCCCCAACTGGATGGAGGTGCATGCCGAGGCCATGTTGGGGATCATCATGGGGATGAAGAAGGGGCTCACCCGGGTGGGACCTCTCCCCAGGAGAGCGCCTATCTGATCGTAGTGCGTGTCGAGCCCTCCGACACCGGAACCGATGAACGCTCCCACTGCGTAAGGGTCTTCGCT
>JAFGIH010000253.1 GCA_016929985.1 Thermoleophilia bacterium
ACCAGGCCAGTACGCCACCACTCCGTTGACGATGAGAAGAAAGGGAAAGAGACTGAAGAGCGCGCTGTACGCGACCTGCGCAGAGAGCCCGAGACAGTCGTGCCGGTACAGTCCGCCGACGACTTGTTTGACCCCGTGCCAGAGCGATCCGGCGAGACGCTTCGCGCTAGCCGGCATCGACCCCGGGTTCCGCTTCGCGCAGACAAAAGCTGGGGACAACGGTATTCAGCCGCGCCACCAGACGCTGGTGCACCAGAGTCTCCATAGTGGTTTGGAGTGACCCGTGCGGCAGAGAGAGCCGCGACTCCAACTGGGCGATGGTGAGACCGGTGCCCGCGGTCCGGAGGCAATCCAACACAAGACGCTGCCCGGCATCGAGATCAGTCGCATGCTTCTGCCCCGGCGACACCGGCCGCGCAGCCGGGTAAGAAGGGCTGCGATCTACGTGCGGCTCTGTGCCTGTCTGACGCTCCACCTACGCCCTCATCTCATCCTCCAAAGCCGCCTCCGAGGGCGGCCCGGTGCTACGAATATGCCCCCGCTGCGCATCTGTCAAACGTTCGCGAGCTCGTCTCTCTTGGAGCCACGGAAGAAGAACAGGGAGATGATGATCATGAGCGCCGCCACCGCCCAGATGCTGGAGTATTCGCGCCCTTCCCAGCTCGTGCCCGCGAGCCAGTGCCCGGCTACATCGATGGCCGCGCCCGAGAGCAGAGGGGCGATGATGTTCGAAAGCCCTCTCACCATGGAGAACATACCGGTGTATTGGCCCACGTGAGCCTTCGGCATCAGCCGGATGAGGATGGCATAGGGAAGGGTCAAGACGATGGACCCCCCCAGTCCGAATATGGGGAGGAAGATGAACGCCCACTTGATGTCGTTCATGAACACCCCCAGGAAGCATCCCCCGAGGTAGACCCACAGCCCGACCATCATGATGCGGGAACGGCCGTATTTGTCGGAGAGGTATCCTCCCACCAGACCGGCCACCACATACGTCACCCCCACCAACCCGAGCAGGAGGGCGCCTGTCTGTTCGGTGGCGCCGAGCGCCTTCTTGAAGTACAGGACGACGAACGGTCTGATGCCCGCCAGGGTGGACTCCCACAGAAAGGCCGCCACCATGAATTGACGGATCCGCTTGTCTGCCCATGTAGAGGCGGCGATGCGCTTCAGTTCACCCCAGATACCCTGTCGGGGCGGTATCAACGAGCGGTCCGGTTCCGGCTCTTTGACCCTCACCACCGTGAAGTACGTGAAGATCAGGATGAGCAGGCCGCAGATGATGAAAGGCGACGGCTTCCACCGGTAGAACAGCAGTCCTGCCACTACCATTCCCAAGAACATGCCCACTCCGCGCATGGCCGCCTGGTACCCCTGCACCTTGCCGTGATGACCGGCAGGGGTGACATCCGGCAGCAGCGCCTGGTATGGAGCAGTGTAGAAGTGATACGCCGCGAAGAAGACGAACGTGGAGACGGCTATCGGTACGAAACCCGGCTGAAAGGGCGCCAGCATCAGCGAGGCGGCCATGAACGGCGCTGCGAAGATCATGAACGGTTGCCGGCGACCCCAGCGTTTGGTCCAGATCCGGTCGCTCATCACCCCCACCCACAAGGGGATGAGCGATGAGAAGATGCCCTCTCCACCGATGGCAAAACCGATCAGTGTCGCCGAGTCGGTGTACATATCGAGGATAGGCGGCAGGTACGTCGTCACCAAGGACAGGGCCGTCGAGAACCCGAGAGTCGGCAGCGTCAGAAGGAGCATCCTGCGGACGCTCATCTTCTCTGCGCTACTCACATCGACCCATCCATCGACCGCCCCCTACTCGCCCCAGAATAGACCACCGCATGCAGCGGCTCTGCCGGATTCTATCAAAGGCGTGCACCGGGCTGCGTGCCGGGCGGTTGGGGGGCGGCGGCCGGGCGGCCGCCGCCCCCCACCGGATCCCGTCGTTTACTTGGCTGCAGCGTAGTTGGCCGCCACGAAGTCCCAGTCGACCAGATGGGTGAGGAAGGTCTCCACGTACTGCGGCCGCAGATTCCGGTAGTCGATGTAGTAGGCGTGTTCCCAGACGTCCGCCGTGAGCAGGGCGACCTGGCCGCGCTTGATAGGCGTGTCGGCATTCCCGGTCTTGGTCACCTTCAGTCCGTCCGCGGTCATGACCAGCCACGCCCAGCCCGATCCGAACTGGGAGACGGCCGCCTGCGTGAACTCCTTCACAAGCGCGTCGTAGGAGCCGAAGGCCTGGCCGATCGCAGTGGCAAGCTCACCGGTGGGCACACCGCCCCCGCCGGGTCTCATGCACTTCCAGTAGAAGGTGTGGTTCCAAACCTGGGCACCGTTGTTGAAGATGGCGCCATCTGAGCTGATGATGACGTCCTCGAGATTGTCGTCGTCGAGATCGGCGTCCTCGGTCAGACTGTTGAGGTTCGTCACGTATCCGTTGTGGTGCCTGTCGTGATGATACTCGAGCGTTTCCCGGCTCAGATACGGCTCAAGGGCGTCCTTG
>JAFGIH010000254.1 GCA_016929985.1 Thermoleophilia bacterium
CACTTTGGGATGGGTCACGAGCGCCTCGCCTATCGTGCTGCCGGGCCCGGAGACGAAGTTCACCACGCCCGGAGGCAGCCCCACCTCCGCGGCGAACTCGCCAAGCCGCAGAACCGTCAGGGGCGCGCATGAAGCCGGTTTCAGAACGCACGTGTTGCCCGTGATCAGTGCTGGGGCCACCTTCGCGATGGCCGTCACAAGGGGAAAGTTCCAAGGGGTGATGAGACCCATGACGCCGAGGGGCTCCCGCAGCGTCATCGCCCGAGCCGATGAACCGGCCGGGAGGGTGACTCCCGAGAGACCCCGGCCCACGCCTGCGTAGTACTCGAGCATCTCGGCGGCGCTGGGCATGTCGAAGCGGCTCGTCTTGAAGATGGGCCCGCCGTACTGCCTGCTCTCCAGCTCGGCAAGCTCGTCCTTGTGGGCCCATACCTGGTCGGCCAGTCTGCAGAGCAACTTGCCTCTCTCGGCGGGGTGCAGAGCCGCCCAGGCAGATTGCGCGCCCCAGGCGGCTTCGACCGCGGCGTCGAGATCTACAACATCCGCCTTCGGCGCGTACCCGATCGTCCGGCCGTTCGCGGGGTCGGTGACCTCCATGGTCGCGCCGTTGCGGGCGGCGACGAGCCTGCCGTCGATGAGCATCCTGTATGAGTGATCCAAATGACGCCCCCCTTGAGGTCCTTTGCGAAGTCCGCTAGGAGGCCCGGTTGATGACGACCATCTTGAGATCGGTGAACTCCTCGAGCCCGCACACCGACCCGTCTTTGCCCACCCCGCTCTGCTTGACGTTGCCGCCCCAGGGCAACTCGGTCACCTGGACGCGCGGCATGTTGATGTAGACGCTGTCGACGCGGAGCTGCTCGGTGAACCTCAGGGCTTTCGCCACATCTTTCGTCCACACGCCGGCGACCAGGCCGTATTCGGAGTCGTTGGCCAGGGCGATGACCTCGTCCTCGGAAGAGAACCTGAGGATGGCCGCGGCGGGACCGAAGATCTCCTCCCTGGCTATGGTCATGTCGTGGGTGACGTCCACCACCACCGTCGGTTGGAGGAAGTAGCCCTTGTCGCCGACCCTTGCGCCACCCAGGGCGATGCGCGCACCCTCGCTGCGCGCCGACTCAATGAGTTGCTCCACCCGCTGCATCTGCTGCTTGTTCGCCATGGGCCCCATGGTGGTGCTCTCGTCGGTGGGGTCGCCCACCACTATCTGCTCCGCCTGACTGACAAACGTCTCGACGAACCGGTCATAGACACTCTCGTGGACGTAATACCTGCCTGGGGTGGAGCAGTTCTGCGAGCTGTTGCCGAAGTGCCTCTGCGCCTGCCAGGTGGCGGCCTTGACGACGTCGGCGTCCTCGCAGACGATCACCGGGTTGTTGCCGCCCAGCTCCATGACCGATTTCTTGGCCGTGTGACTGGCGACCCGCATGATCTCCTTGCCCGTCTCGCTGCTGCCCGTGAAACGGATCATGTCGACACCGGGATGAGCGGCCAGAGCCTCGCCCACGGAGCCTCCCGGCCCGGTGACCAGGTTCATGACTCCGGGTGGCAGCCCGACCCCTTCGAGCACCTCGGTGAACTTGACGGCCAGAAGCGAGTTGACGCTGGCCGGCTTCAACACCACCGTGTTGCCGGTGACGAGCGCGGGCGTCACCATGGCCGACATCATCATGAGGGGAACGTTCCACGGAGTGATGACCGCGCACACGCCTATCGGGACCCGCTGCAGGTAGACCGTGGCATCGGGAAAAGCGTTCAACACCTGACCCGTGAGGGCCCTGCTGATAGAGGCCTGGTACTCGGCCGACTCGGCCGCCCCCGCGATGAAACCGCGCGCCATGGTTATCGGCGTGCCGTGCTCTCGGACCTCCAGATCGATCAGGTCGTCTCCCGCCTCTCTGATCGCGGCGCCTATCCGGTAGACGATCTTGGCCCGCTCGGACTGAGGTATCCGCGCCCACGCCGGGAAGGCGTTGGCGGCGGCCCTTACGCCCTTGTCGACATCCGCCGGCCCTCCCAAAGCCGCCTGGCCGATCTCTTCTTCAGTGGCCGGGTTGAGCACGGGGAAGGTCTTCCCCGACTCCGCGTCGGTCCAGCTCCCGTCGATGAACAACTTGTGTCTCTGTGTCATGTCGGTTCCCCCTGGTAGATGTCTTGCCTCGCGAACCCTACGGACACCCGCCCGTTGAGCAGCGGGGCCGCCTGGAGGTCCGATATGTGCACCGTCTGGTGCTATTATCGGACCAGTCTAGACCACATGTACCGCTTGTGTCAACTCAAGATGGTCATTGATCGAGGGTGTCGAGCAGCAACCCGCGATCAGAGGAGGGCACCGGGGACATGGCACCTGCCGGGAAGGCTCGAAACAGCTTCGGCCGTTTAGCTCTGGCGATTTCTCAGAAAAGCCACGCGGTCGTGGGGTGCTCCCAATTCCTCCGACAGATCGGCGCCGACCTCTCGCACCGCGTCCGCCTGAGCCGCAATCTCTGAAGGAGTGAAGCGCTCGATGGGCGACACAACGGACAGGGCGGCCACCACACGACCGGCGGGACCGAACACAGGCCCGCCTACCCCGCCCAGCTCGACGTTCGATTCGGCGGTGTCGAAGGCCACTCCCTCTTGTCTCACGCGAAAAAGCTGCTCACGAAGCCGGTCGGGGTCGGTGATCGTCCGGTCGGTGACGGCCCCCACGGGCTGAGCCAGAACCTCATCCCACGTCTCCTCTGGTCGGAAGGCCAGGAAGATCTTGCTTGCGGCCGTGGTCAGTCCGGGGTGAGTGATCCTCCCGATCGCGGGCTGCGAATGCAGCAGTCGGGGCGTCACGTCGTAGAGGGTCATGAGCGAATCCTGCTCGATCTCTACCGCCAGATCCACGGCTTGGCCCGTCGCATTCGAGAGCCGACGCATATGCGGCACAGCGATCCGCATCAGCTCGGTGTGCGAAAGGCTCACGTATGACAGCTTCACGATGCTGGAGCCAAGGCGGAACCTGCCGCTGCGCGTTTCGCGCGTGAGGTAACCGAGACCCTCGAGGGTGGTGGTCAAACGCAGTACGGTGGTCTTCGACTCCCCCGTCGCTTCGCGCAGTTCCCTGAGGCTCCACTGCGGATGCTCGGCGTCGAAAAGGCCAAGCAGGCGCAGACCTTTCTCGAGGGTGCGCGACGTGCGAGAGCCTGGCGGCGTCGCCGCCGCAGAGCCGGTATCGGGCGTCATGGCTGGTCCAGTTGGGCTGAACGCATCTCCCGGTCCTCACGCTGGGGAACGCACGTTGCCGGGACGGGCAGGCCCCGACACTGTCAATATAACAGGTCGAATCGGGCCGTCCACGACTGTCATAATGAGGTATGCGAATGGATCCTGACCAGGTGAACGGCGGGGTGACCCGCGTGAGAGCGGCGATCTCTCCGTATGGTTGGGTCATCGTCTTCGCCTCCCTGCTGCTGATGGTCGGTTCCTTCGGGACCCAACTCTGTTTCGGCGTCTTCCTCAAGCCGCTCATCGCGGAGTTCGGCTGGACCCGGGCCGCCGCGTCGGGTGCCATGTCTTTGGCCATGGGTATTTCAGGCCTCATCGGTTTGGTCATGGGGCGGCTCACCGACAAGTTCGATGTGCGCATCGCCATCGGGATCGCCGCGGTCATCGGGACGGCCTGCTACGTACTCCTGGCCGACATGCACACCCTCTGGCAGTTCTACCTCTATTTCGGACTTGGCGGCGGTATCTGCATCGGGAGCACATACACGCCGGTGAGCGCCATCGTCTCGAAGTGGTTCCGTGAGAAGAGGGCGCTGGCGCTGGGTATCGCGCTGATGGGCATCGGTGTGGGACAGATGGTGTTTTCCCCGGTGGCCGCCCGCCTCATAGAGGTTTACGGCTGGCGCACTGCCTACGTAGTGTTGGGCGTCGTCATCTTCGTGTGCGCGCTGCCGGCGCTGTTCTTACTGGGGCGGCGCCCACCTGAAGCGGCCGCATCGGACCATGCAGACAGCTCGGGCGATGCACCCGGGCCCAGGGCCTCGCCGGCCACCGAAGGAATGACCGCCCGGCAGGCGGCCCGGACGACGCCCTTCTGGATGATCATGATCACCGGCGTCGCCATCGCCGCCGGCTTCTACATCGTTGCGGCCCACATAGTGCCTGCCGCCACCGACGTGGGTATCGCTCCCACCGCCGCCGCGCTCATACTCACCGTGAGCAGCATAGGCGGCATCCCGGGGAGCATAGGAGGCACTTGGTGGCTGCCCAAGGTGCTTGGCCACAAATGGGCTCTGCTCGTGCTCTGCGCCGGCCAGGCGGTGGCGCTCTTCTTGTTCGTCCTCACATCGCACCTATGGGCTTTCTATGTGGTGGCGGTTCTGCTCGGATTCTGCTTCTCCGCCTCCACCCCGGTACGCCAAGCCATGGTGCCGCCCCTCTTTGGACTCAGGTCCATCGGCGCTGTACTTGGCTTCGCCTACCTTGCTTGGTCGGTCGGCGCGCTGATAGGTCCCTTCTTGGCCGGCCTCATATACGACCTCACCAAGAGCTACGATCTCGCCTTCATCCTAGGCGCCGTGCTCCTGCTCGCGGGTACGGCGAGTGTCTATCTCTGGGGCAGTCACAAAGACGCGTCGTCTTCGCGAGGCGCTCAGGATCGAGTGGTGTAGGTCTCGAACAACGGCGGGTCTTCGATGTGCTTCTTCACCGCGCACATATCGGCGGCCCGTATGACGGCTTTCTCGTATTTGGATGGGAAGTCGGGGGGCAGCTTGATCTCCAGGGAAAGCTTGTTGACCCTCTTGCCATCCGCATCGACATCTTGGTGGAGCGTGATGCCCGCCTCCTCGGTGGAAAGGCCGCGTTCCTGCAAGAACCTGAGCACATAGATGCCCGCGCAGGTCCCTATCGACGCCAAGAAAAGCTCGAATGGAGCGGGCGCGCTTCCCTCGCCGCCGGAATCGACGGACTGATCGGTGTCTATCACGAAACCTCCATACGAGGCGCGAACCTTGCTCTTGCCGGGGAAAGAGATCTCCATGTCCATTGCCACTCCTTGCGTAGGTCTCCGGGCAGGCCTGCAACGTACGAAGGATAGCGCGCAGGACTCGGCCGGTGAGCAACGTCATGTGGAGACCGGCGAACCGACCCCTGCGCCGGGTCGCATCGTGCTATACTGTGATTAAGCATACGTTAGGTATCTGCTTCAGGCCCAGCGCCGAGCCTCTCAACCTCCTCGCTAAAGTCTCCAGTCTTTCCCTCTCGTCTGTCACAATGTAACTCCGTTAATGGAGGCTTTAGTGAATTCAGCAAAACTGTACGTAGGTAATCTCAGCTACGAGACTACCGAAGCCGGCATCAGGACCGCGTTCGAGGCTCACGGCGACGTGACCTCGGTGAACCTGATCACCGAACGCGATACCGGACGCCCCAAGGGCTTTGGTTTCGTGGAGATGGGATCGGCCGACGAGGCCCAGAAGGCCAAGGGTGCCCTTGACGGGACCCAGCTTGACGGCCGCGCACTCAAAGTAGACGTGGCCAAGGAGCAGGTGCCTCGCGCCCCTCGTTCCGGCGGCTACGGCGACAGTTTCGGCGGCGGCCGCAGTGGCAACCGCTGGTAACAGTCGCACAACAAGCGCACTACTCGAACGCCGGCCTCCTGGCCGGCGTTCGAGTACCACTTAGGGGTGTGTGAGGTGACTGTGGTCGACCTCCGCGAACACGCCCTCCCCATCGCCGACGTACTCGGTCTGCTTCTGGCCGGTCAGGAACGGGGCTACGTCACCAGTGATGAGATCATGGTTCTGGTCGAGGACCTTGACATGACTGTGGAGGAGATCGAAGATCTCTACTCCCAGCTTTTCGACCAATCCATCGAGATATACGAGCAGAGCCCCATCGCCCAAGGTGTCCTCGATACCGTCGAGCCCACTCTCGATCTGTCCATACAGACGGTGAGTCAGGACCCCCTCAGACTCTACCTGAGAGAAGCCGGGATGATCCCCCTGCTTACCAAG
>JAFGIH010000005.1 GCA_016929985.1 Thermoleophilia bacterium
GATGTTGAAGGGCGAGCGGTGCTGTTTGATGAGATTCTGCTCCAGTAGCAGCGCCTCCACCTCGGTACTGGTGACGATCCATTCCACCGAGTTCGCCCTGCCGAGCATCTCGTCCACCTTCACCGGCAGTCTGCCCCCACTGTCCCCGGAGACCCCCGGCAGGTAGCTGGTCAGACGCTTCCTGAGAGACAAGGCCTTGCCCACGTAGAGCACACCACCCTCCCCGTCCCGGAAGAGATAGACCCCGGGAAGATCGGGTGAATGCTTGATCTGCTGTCTCAGGTCGTCGGTATCGGTCATGCTGATGAGAAGGGTGCCCGGCCCGGGTCGGACTCAAACGAAGAGCCCTATGGACCAAGTGTATCGTAGGCAGGGGCCCGGTATGCTCGGTGGCGGCACGCCCGCGCTGCGCCCGCGGGAGGCCGGCGATGCGCCGGGAGCCAAAAACACCCGTGTTATACTTCGGCGCCTACGCAGAGAGGACCCGCCGGCCCTGTTGAGAGCGGGCGCCGGGGTCGCATCGAGGGAGGTGCACGTGCCCGCACTGACTGGCTTGCCCGACGAAGAACGGCAGATGATCCTGGACCTCATCGCACAGGTCCGCCAACGGATGCTCACGCCCGAGAAGCTGCGGGAGTACGATGAGCACGAGATCTTCCCCGAAGCCGAGGTTCGAGAGCTCCTCAGCCCCGAGATCGGTCTGCAACTCCTCTTCCTCCCCCAGGAATACGGAGGTTTGGGCGGCGGCGCTCGCGACATGGCAGCCGTCAGTGAGGCCATGGGCAAGATCTGCCTGGGTGTGGCTACGGCCTTCCTCGTGGTCCATCTGGGCAGCGATCCTATCCTGGTGGCGGGCACCGACGATCAGAAGCGCAGATGGCTGCCCAAGGTGGCCGACGGCGCCCTCGTGGCCTATGCCGTCACAGAACCCGAGGCAGGCAGCAATCTCTCCAACCTCAAGACCATCGCCACTCCCGTGCTCGACGAGCACGGCGACGTCACTGCCTACCGCTTGAACGGCAGCAAGCAGTTCATCTCCAGCGGCGCATACGCCGACTTCCTCACGGTACTTGCTCAGACCCCCGAAGGGCCCTCGTTCTTCGTCATGGAGACAACGGCTCCAGGGTTCGTCGTGGGCAAGCCCGAACAGAAGCACGGCATCCGCAGCGCGAACACGGTCGCCCTCACGTTCGACAATGTCCTGATCCCGGCGGACGACCTCGTCGGCGGCATCCCGGGCCAAGGTCTTGCTCAAGCCAACGAGGTCTTCGGCTACACCCGCCTGATGGTGGCCTCCCTCGCCCTAGGCGCCGGTCTCGGTGCGCTGGAGAAGGTGGTCCCCTACGCGAAGGCCCGCGTCCAGTTCGGTTCCACGCTCATCGAGAAGCAGGGCTACACCCACCGTCTGCTCGTGCCGCACGTGGCGAGGCTCGAGGCCGCTCGAGCCTATATCGACGAAGTCTGTGCCAGACTCGATTCTGGGGAGACCGACTTGCAGTGCGAGGGCGCCATCGCGAAACTCTTCACCACCGAGACTGCCAACGCGTGCGCCGATGCGGCCATCCAGGCCCTGGGCGGTTATGGGTACGTGCGCGAGTACGACGTGGAGAAGATCAAGCGGGACGTCAAGATCACCACGATCTATGAAGGCACCAGCGAGATCATGCAACTGATCATAAGCACCTTCCGCTGGCGGATGACGGTGCAATCCAAAGGCGCCTTCTACACCGTCCTTGCGGAACAGCTCGACACACTCCATCAACGCTGCAGCGACCTCAAGGCCGACGTCCTGGCCGGGCTCACCCGGCTCTTGAACGGCCTCTTCGAGGCGGCTCACACAACGAAGGCTACTCGCAGACAGCACGTGATGTTCCAACTTGCCTCCCTGGCGGCTATCGTCGAGACGGCCGCGGCACTCACCAGCAGAGCCGCCGACGCCGTCGATCCGGCTTCCGAGAAGGTCCCCTACCTTACCCTCTGCACCCGTATCAACACGGCCTTGGGGTCCCAGAGCGCCTTCGCCATCGCGCACGAGATCCTCTATGGATCCGATCTATGGGCCCCGGCCGACGCGCAGGCCATCCTCGATGTTTCGGGATTCGCGTTCGCCGCCTCCCAGAGCGGCCTGATCTCGGATATGGACGCTCTTGTGGGCGTCCTCTGATCCTTGTGCCGTCTACACTTCGAGAGGAAGAAGACATGAGTGACATAGGCCCTCTGCTGAAGCGGTTCTCGGACGCTCACGGCCTGTCCGGCTACGAGGACGAGGTGGCGGCGCTGCTCCGGGCCGAGCTCGAGTCCCTCGTGGACGAAGTGACCACCGACAAGATGGGCAACGTCGTCGCGACAAGAAGGGGAGACGGTCCCACGGTCATGGTGGCCGCTCACATGGATGAGATCGGCCTCATGGTCCAACACATCGACGATGACGGGTACCTCCGCGTCGTACCCGTGGGCGGGTGGTCCGACCAGACCATCCTCGGCCAGCGCGTGCTCATCTCCACCCGTGACGGCAAACGCATCCACGGTGTGGTTGGCTCTAAGCCGCCCCACATGATGGACGCCGAGGACCGCAAGAAGATCATCAAGATCAAGGACATGTTCATAGACTGCGGAGCGACCAGTGTCGATAGCGCCACCACATTGGGTGTCGAGATCGGTTCGCCCATCACGCTGGACCGGGAGCTGGTGCCGCTGGGTGACGATCTCGTGACGGGCAAGGCGCTGGACAACCGCGCCGGTTGCGTGATGATGGTGTGGGCCCTGCGCCTGCTCCGGCGCAAGAAGGTGCGTGCCACCATACAGGCGGTCGGGACTGTCCAGGAAGAGGTGGGTCTGAAGGGCGCCCGCACCAGCGCCTTCGGCCTTGAGCCCGATGCCGCCATCGCCACCGACGTCACGATCCCGGGCGACCACCCTGGGTTGAGCAAGACCGACTCACGCCTGGTGGTCGGCGGCGGACCAGGGATCACCATCATCGACGCGGCCGGACGGGGCGTCATCGCCCGGCGCCCGGTCGTCCGCTGGCTCCGCGAGACCGCCGAGAATGCCGCCATCCCCTACCAGTTGGAAGTAGGAAACGCCGGCAACACCGACGCCACTGCGATCAGCATCAGCCGGACGGGTGTCCCCTGCACAGTGATCACGGTACCCACCCGGTACATACACTCACCGGTAGAGGTGCTCTCGTTGCGGGATCTGGAGAACGGAGCCGCCCTCATCGCGGCCGCGCTGCAGTCTGCACACGAGTACTTCTAGTCGAGTCTACTCGGCCTGCTCCTGGGCGCGACGCAGGCGTGCCCACGCTCGGGCCGCGCTGTGTAGGTCGCCCGCCAACGAGGGTGGTACCCGTCCTTCGACGTGCACATCTTCGTCCCGGTACTCGAACTCCACGAGGCCGCGCTCTCTGACCCGGGCAAGCAGTTCCCCGGCGGAATAGGGCAGAGACAGGTCGATCTCCAGCCACAGTTCGGAAAGCACGGCAGCCATGGAGTCCCGCAGCTCGGTGACCCCGTCTCCGCTGAGTGCCGACACCTTGACGGAGTAGCGATCGTTCCGTCCCAGCACGCCTTCAGCGCCCGGGCGCCTGGGATCGACGACCGCGTCCGCCGCAAGGGCCGCATCGGACCCGTGCACGAGATCCGCCTTGTTGAGCACTACCACGCGCGGCTTGTGACCCGCGCCGAGCTCGTCCAGCACTGACTGCACTGTGCGCCGGTGTTCGGGCGCGTGACGGTCGGCCAGGTCGACCACCTCGATGAGCACGTCGGCGCGCACCACCTCCTCCAGCGTGGCCTGGAAGGCCTCGACCAACTGGTGTGGGAGCTTGTGGATGAAGCCCACCGTGTCGCTGACGATCACCGTCTGCCCCTCACGCAGCCGCACACGGCGGGTCGTGGGGTCCAGTGTGGCAAAGAGCATGTCTTCGGCGGCGGCTGCTTCTTCACCCACCAAGGCGTTCAACAGCGTCGACTTGCCCGCGTTGGTATAGCCCACGATGGCCATGGTGGGCAGAAGCCGCCGTTCACGGGCCCGGGCCGCCGTTTCCCGCCGCCGCCGGACCTCCTCCACGCGCTGCCGGGTCGTCTTGATACGCTCGCGCAACACCCGGCGGTCGGTCTCCAACTGTGTCTCACCGGGGCCCCTTCTGGTGCCGATACCACCCCCCATGCGTGATAGATGGGCCCACATACGCGTCAGCCGCGGCAATTGATACTCCAGTTGAGCAAGCTCCACCTGGATGCGACCCTCGTGCGTGTGGGCCCGCTGTGCGAAGATGTCCAGGATGATACCGCTGCGGTCGAGCACCTTGACGTTCAGTAGTTCTTCCAACGACCTCTGCTGACGAGGCGAGAGCTCATCATCGGCCACCAGCATGGTGAAATGGGTCTCCGCCTTCGCCCGCTTCAACTCTTCCGCCTTGCCCGAGCCCAAATACCAGAGCGGGTGGATAGACCCGCGGCGCTGCGCCGCACTGCCCACTACCTCTCCGCCGGCAGTCTCCACCAACGACGCCAGCTCGAGCAGCGATTCCTCCGCACTCCACCCCGCGTCCAATCCCGTGTCCACCGCAATAAGATAGGCCCGCTCCAGCTGACCGGGTTCAGGCACGATCGCGTCCTGCCCGCCCGCCGACCGGCTCACGCCGCTCCCCGCTCTGCGTCGATACCCGCCGCCACCCGCTTAGTGCCGCACACCGGAAGCACACGCTGCAGCACTCTGCCAGTCTCACTGGCGCCGTTGGCACACACCTGCTCCGGCGTCCCCGTAGCCACGACCTCGCCACCGGCGTCGCCCCCTTCGGGTCCCAGATCTATGATCCAATCGGCGCACTTGATGACGTCCAGGTTGTGCTCTATCACCAGCACGGTGTTCCCGGCATCGACGAGCCGCTGAAGCACTTCGAGCAGCTTCTCGATATCGGCGAAGTGCAGACCGGTGGTGGGTTCATCCAGGATATACAGCGTGTTGCCGGTGGCGATCTTGGCCAGCTCGGTGGCCAGTTTGACCCGTTGCGCCTCACCACCCGAGAGCGTGGTGGACGGCTGCCCGAGCCGGATGTACTCCAACCCGACATCAGCAAGCGTCTGCAACCGCCGTCTGATCTTGGGCTGGTTGGAGAAGAAGTCCAGCGCCTCCTCGACGCTCATGTCGAGGACCTCGGCC
>JAFGIH010000255.1 GCA_016929985.1 Thermoleophilia bacterium
CGACCAGAAGAGAGGCGGGACCGGCGACCATAATCTCGAACGAACGCCTGTCTTCCGGCTCGAAAGACTCGATGATGTGCGGAGTGCAGTCGACCAGACACCCCTCGAGCCCGGGCACCTTGAGGATCGAGCCCTTCTTCTGCCCGGGGAGCCGCGCCGCCCGTCGGCCGGCACCACCCAGAGCCGCCGGCACGAGCAGATCGACTTTGACCACCGTGGGCACGCCCGCTATCTCCCTAAGGGAACACCATATGCCGACGAGCGGTCCGTCTTTGGTTTCCTCCTGATAGAAACCAGCTGCCCCCATGGTCGCGGCCAACTCAGGATCGCGAGCCAGTTTGGAGGGATCCAGAGCCACATCGGCATCAGTCGTGTACTCAGCGACCGCGAGTCCAGCGTCACCGGTGTGCACGTAGATGGCCTGAGCGCCCACGAGCACCGCCGCTTCTCGCTGAGAGCCGAGTGCTTCCAGCGCGTCGAGCAGCGTTCGCCGGGCGACAATGTACTCAGGACTGCGTTCGCCAGGCATCTTCGTGCTTCCTCATCCACTCAAGGAGTGCATCCGCCTCGCTGGGATTGCGACCGGGACCGGTGAGAAGATCGGCCACCGCCTGGCTGGGGGCCACATAGTTGAGTCCACCATCTTCCACCGTCCGCTCGAACACGAAGTCGCCTTTGGGCTCGACCAGCAAGACATTGGCCCCGGTATCAGTGGGCACGAGACCGAGGGCAGCCGCGGCTGCAGCGGCGTCCCTGACAAAGGCCACGCCCAGCCGGGCAGGAGCCACCGGGGCCCATCGCGCTGCCGCCAGAGACCCGGTGAGCGCATAGTCAATCTGCGCGGGCACCCCGCGCAGTCGTAGGACGAAATCATCCAGCCCCCGCGGATCCAAGTAGGTGTAGACCCGATTGGACTCCGTGAGAGAGTAGTCCTTGGTCCAGGCCCTGAGCAGCTCGTCCCACAGCACCTCTTGTATCCCGCCCTCCGGGCTGCGCCGCACCAGATCCTCGCGCTCCAGCAGGTCAAGCAGGCGGGACACGTTGCCGGGGTCGGTACGGGCGATCTTGGCGATCTGGCGCACACCTATGGGAGGACGGGTATCCACCAGAGCGCGCACCACCTGAGCCGCCTTGGCCCCACGCAATGAGCGGGCCGGACGCGACGCGGGATTGGGATCCTTGTTCGCACCCTGCGCGCTTACGTAGATGCCGGGCTCGTCGATACTGACCCAGGTGTTGCCGGTCAGGTCAAGGTAGTTGAGACCGTTCGCGCGCAACCTCTCCCTGACACGCTCGCCCAGGTACGGTGCGGCCACGAGACGCGCGGCGGTCGGCCCGGATGCCGCGGGCCCCGCGCGCCACGTACGCATCTCTTCGACCACGCGTGGCACGTTCACAGGGTCCAGACGCCGCTTGATGTCCACCAGGATGGTGACAGTCCGGCCATCCGGGGCTTCCAGGTTCAGCACCGCATCCGGTCCACGTCCCGACCTGCGTTCCTCGAGACGCAACTGCCAGGTTGCGGGAATCTGCTCCCGCAGCCGGCGTCGCACCTGAGAGGCTGTCGGGGTGTTGTCTATGTTAGCCCTGTTGTTCATCATGCACAACAGTATAGCTTGAGACAACACTGGTGGCAAGCGACAGCTTGATGAAGGCGTTGTCTCTTACCCCGCCGTTGTGCGCGCCGCGCAACATGGCCATTCCTGACAACAGAGTGCACCGCTCAAGAGGGTGCAGTCGCCGCCAGGCTCACCTCGTACCCCATGGCCCGATAGCCGCGCAGGCGTCGCTCGTGCATCCGGGCGAGCACAGGCACAGCCAAGTCGGCGTAGTCGTACACGATCACCTCGGTCTTGCCTTCGTCCAGGCGGTGCAGCCGCCCGGCATACTGGGCGAGGGTTCCCCGCCAGGAGATGGGGAGAGCCAGAAAGAGTGTGTCCAGACGGGCATCATCGAAGCCTTCTCCCAGATAGCGCCCCGTGGCGACCAGTACGCGTTCCTCCGACGCCTCAATGGCAGTCAACCGTTGGACGATCTCCCGACGCTTCTTGGCGCCGAGACCCCCGTGGAGAAGGACAACATTGCCGACCTCAGGCCTAAGAAGGTCCGCAAGAGTCTCCAGATGCTCCCGGCGCTCCGTGAGCACCACGGGGGAGCGTCCCGCCCGCACGGCCCGAATCACGTCCTCGACAATCAGAGCGTTGCGTTGGAGGTCGGTGGCCAGCACAGAGTACAGCTCCTGAATGCTCGGGCCAGCAGTCGATACTGTTTCCGGCCCGCCCGGCGGCTGGAGGACAAACTGAGTCGGCCGCACGATGGCGCGATGTTCTAAAGGCCGCTCCGCCGCCTGACGCCGTGGGTCCGATCGATAACGGATGGGTCCGCACTGCATGAAGAGAATGGGCTGATGCCCATCCTTTCTCGTAGGGGTAGCCGAGAGGCCGACGAAGTAGCGAGCGCGTGCGGCTCTCATCACCATCTCGAAGGTGCCGGCCGGCACATGATGACACTCGTCCACAATGACCTGGCCGTAGTCGGTCACCAGCTCATCCACCCGGCCCTCGCGTCCCAGGCTCTGAAGCAGCGCGACGTCTATCAGTCCCCCAGGTTTGCGCTTGCCTCCGCCGATCTGGCCGATGCTCTTGGGCTCCAATCCGAGGAAGCTCGTGAGCCGGGCCACCCATTGGTCGAGCAGTTGCTGACGATGCACAAGGACAAGCGTGTTCACTGCCCGCTCTGCGATGAGGTA
>JAFGIH010000256.1 GCA_016929985.1 Thermoleophilia bacterium
CACGTCTTCTGCATCGGTCTCTCGGCCGGGCTGGCCGACGCGGTGCGGGCCGAGCTGCCCGGCGCCACGGTCGTATCCATCAACGGGAGTGGAGCCCCGGCCGACGTGGTCTACGACATGAGCCGCAAGGTGGCGAATGCTCTGGGAGACCGGGTGGACGCCATCGGAGGGGACATCTCCGAGGCCACCGGCATCGTCACCATCGGCAGCAACTTCCCCGATGCCATCGGGGTGTCGCCTCTTGCCTGCAGTGAACTCTGGCCCATCATCCTCACGGACAAGGCCGCAGGGACACCACCTCCGGCACTCCACGCAAGCGCCACGGCCACCTTCAGTGATCTGGGTATCACCAAGGCCATCAAGGTGGGCACCTACTCCGTCGACGCCCCCGGAGTCACCGGGTTGGCCAACCTCTCGGGCGCCGACCGCTACTACACCAACGCCAACGTGGCCGCCTGGGCCGAGGCCAACGCCGACCTCACCTTCACCCGCACGGCTTTCACCACCGGGGACAAGTTCCCGGACGCACTGGCGGCGGGCCCCTTCGTGTGCCGCGACGGGGGCAGCCTGCTGCTCACCAGTTCCGCGGGGGGAGTGCCTGACCCAGTTGTGACCGTCGCCCAAGCGCACGCGGCGGACATGGAGACCCTCGATTTCATCGGGCTCCCCGAAGACGCCATCTGGCTCGTCAGCGCGGTGACGCCTCCCGTCAACCCGCCCTTCACGCCGCAACTGGGGATGGGTTCCGTCAGCCCCGCGGTGATCTGGCTGGAGTGGAAGCTCACCGGTCTGACCTACCGGCCGGACTTCCCGTTGCTGTCGGTGCCCGGCGAATTCGACAAATACACGTATTCCGGAGTGGTCGCCTTCCAGAAGTATCAAGGGCTGGCCCGGGACGGCATCATGGATCCGGCCGACTGGGCGGCGCTGGCGACGGCGACAAGGCCGGTGGCCACGGTGGCGACCACGGGTACCTGGGCCGAGGTGGATAAGACCAGGCAGGTGCTGCTGTGGGTGGTGGACGGCACTGTCACCAAGACCCTGCACGTCTCCACGGGTAGCCCGGATGTGGGCGTCGAGACGCCCGAGGGCGCCTTCACCATCAGCAAGAAGGTCCCCGGCTGGGTGAACGGCATGTACAACCTGTGCGTCTTCGCCAACGTGCCGCCCATCGGCGACCTGGGCATCCACGGCTACAACACCGTGCCCACGGTCCCCGCCAGCCACGGCTGCGTGCGCACCGACGTGTGGGAGCAGACCGAACTCTATCCGCAGATACCCCTCGAATTCCGGCTGTTCATCTATAGCAGCAGCCTGTAGGGTCGCGGGGGCGACGGCGGGGGCGGCAGGCCGGACAGCGCGGCCGGGGGGGCGCCGCATGCCTCGGGGACGGCGACCGGAGCGGCCGGGGCGCAGACGGGCCCGGACCGTCGCCAAGCTGCGACCAAAGGCCCATATCCGTAGCGCATGGCCGCAGGTATGATGCCCGGGGCGACGCTAGGCGCGTGGCAGTCTCGCCGGAGACCCGGATGATTACAGCTTGGTGTATAGTTGCAGTATTGCTGTAGCACACATCGGCCGACACGGGTTCCGTGGAGGGATCATGGCGCTCACTATCAAGAACACGGAGGTCGAGCGTTTGGCGGAAGAGGTGGCCCGTCTGAGCGGTCAGAGCAAGACCCAGGCTTTGCGGCAGGCACTCGAAGAGAAACGAGACCGGCTCGTGCTCCGTGTGTCCCCCGCCGCCCGTGCAACCCAGCGCCGCCGTTTCTTGGAGCGGGAGATCTGGGCGGATATCCCCGATGAGTTGCTGGGCAGACCTCACGATCGGGCGCTCGACGATGAGATTCTCGGCTACGGCGCCGACGGCGTATGATCGTCGACAGCTCGGCCATTGTGGCGATCATTCTCCGCGAGCCGGGCTTCGAGGCGGTGCTCGAATGCCTGGAGGCAGGAGGCCCAGTGGCTGTAGGGGCGCCCACACTCGCCGAGTCGGCTCTGGTGCTGTCGGCCCGGCTTGGCCGGGACGCGCGTCCCAAACTGGCCCGTCTGCTCCAGGAGTATGAGATCGAAGTCATACCGTTCGCCGCGGCGCACTCAGACGAAGCAACGGAGGCCTTCATGCGTTTCGGCAAGGGCCGCCACCCCGCCGCTCTCAACTTCGGAGACTGCATGAGCTACGCGGTGGCCAAGCTGGCCGGCCAACCTCTGCTGTGCCTGGGCGGCGACTTCGCCCAGACCGATCTGGTCCTCGCGCCGCTGTCGTAGGTAAGGGACGGGCCTGCCGCGATGCGCCCTGGGCCGCGACCGGCACGGGCCGGCGACCGCGCGCTGCTGCTAACGACGAGGCGCGCCGGCGGGGCGCACGACGAGGTCGACCTCACAGTCGAGCACCTGCAGCAACTCGAGCATGCCGTCCACCGACTTGCGGTAGCTAGTCGGGTCGAGCAGGCGGTAGAACTGTGAAGCGGATGTGCCCAGTCTGCGGATGAGCTCCCGGCGCGAGAGGGGACTGGCCGCCGCGCGTCTCTCGGCCTCCAGAGTGAGCTTGTACAGGAGCTGGTCGCGAAGATACTCGGGGTCACGGTTGTAGTCGAGAACCTGGTCCACCTGCACCGATCCCTCCCGGCCGGATGCCAGCGAGAAGGTGAAGCCTTCGCCGCCCAGTTCCTCGTCCATGTACGCGTCCACCGCGGGGTCCTCCGGAGTGGGTAGCGGGTCGGCCTTGGCGAACGGAAACGGAAGCACACCGCGTTCGGTGCTGACTTCGAAAGCGCGTCGATGCCTGTTGACATTGAGCGAAGTGATGGTCACGAGAGGCCCTCAGTCACGAGTTGACTGATCAAGCGCACCGAACTCGAGGACCCGGCGCCGCACATCCGGACGACCCGAGGTTGCGGCTGAGTCGATGAACTGAGGCCAGCGCCAATCTGCAACTAATGATCGATACCCGAGGACGGCACTGGCCCCTATCCTTGAAGTCGCAAACACCTGCGAGGAAACGCACGCCGCGTCTGTGGATCAATGGAGGGACACTTTCGTGAAATGCACGCGGTACTTCCTTTTCACGAGACAGCGGCCAGACCGGGCCATGATAAGGGAGGAGTGGGTCGCTGCCGCGATCACCAATCCCACGGCGACCGAACGGCAGAGCGACGGACGCATCAGGTACTACCTGTGGGTCGAGGAGGCGCAAAAGTACCTGAGGGTGGTAGTCTTGGAAGACGATGAAACCGTCCACAACGCCTTCTTTGACAGGGGATTCAGGAAGGGATAGGCGTGCCATGAAGATCATGTACTTTGCCGACACCGATACCGCACATATCGAGTTCTCGAGCGGCGTGGTAGAAGAGACGATCGAGGTCTCCGAGGATATCTACCTGGACCTTGACGCCGACGGCGCCCTCGTCAGTATGACGGTCGAACACGCGAAGCAGAAGGCGAACATCTCTGACGAGTCGGTGGTGGAGGTGGAGAGGGTCGTCGCATGAGTGAGAACACAGATTGTCAGCCGCCGGACCCTGTCACTGAGGCCTTGGATGCCGTCTATGCGGTGACTACGCGCTCGCTCCCCACTGAGCCACGACCTGCACGATGCGGTCGCCGGCGTGTCCATCCCACAGCTCGGGACGGCGGTTCGTGGGCATGGGGGAGG
>JAFGIH010000257.1 GCA_016929985.1 Thermoleophilia bacterium
CATCGCGACGATCTCCTCGGGCGTGGCCCGGGGGGCGGGGAACTCCAGGACCACCACCGCCCGGTCGGGTTCTTCGTGCACGTAGTAGCGCCGGCCCGTACCATTCGGCGGAGCGAGCGTTTCCGCGAAGGAGGCACCAGAAAGAGACGTGTAGGTCTCCAGCCGCTTCACCAAGACGGACCCCGCCTTCTCGGCCGACCCTGCGTCCCCGTAGACGAGACCCAGGCGGGCGATCTGCTCATCATCCGTCACGACATCAGCGATGATGAGCACCTCATAGACAGGCAGGGCCTCCGGGGTGGAAGTGGCCGTGTCCGGCGAAGGCAAGCCGGTACCGAGCGGCGCATGGACGATGCTCAGCGCCATAGCCGGGCCGGCGATGGCCGCCTGCAAGATGTCGGCATCCTCACCCACCGCGTTGACTCCGACCCGATAGCCGGGGGAGTCTGCCAAGCTGGGCGCCGTCCCCGTTGCAGCGTCCGCATGCGCCAGCACCAGTTCCAAATCGGCTGAGGACATCAGCAGATCGTCGCTGATGATCATCGGTTGGTGTCGTCCCAAGTGCCCGCCGAAGGGATTCTCCTTCACCACGTTTGTCGGGTCAGCGAGCAGTCCATCCGCTGGGTCCTCTCCCCACAACCAGACCGTCGTTCCATCGAAGTCCCTCGGAGCCAGATCCAAGTTGGCTCGGTAGGCGGCGCGGATGGCGTCCGCGTCGAAACTGCCCGTCAACATCAAGCCTACCCCGGGCGGTACGCCGAATTGGACCGCCTGGTCGACCTCCAGCGGGCTGAACCCGACCATCTGCGGCCCGTCTTCCAGCCAAGCCAGCCAGTAGTCGCTGATCGACCAAGCGGCTCCTCTGAAAACAACCCACCACACGCTGTGCGGCACGTCGGATTCTGAAAGACCGGCGAACTCCTCGGCATCTACCGGGCGGATGGCATCGTAGGCGGATTCCATGGCGGTGTAATCCACGAAATAGACGAAGTCGTCACTCTGGCTGGTGGGGTCTTCCGGGATGCCTGCGAGCAGGGACAAGATCGGCCCGGCGCTTGGCGTCGAAGCGGTACTGGACGTTGGAAGGGTGCTGGAAGTTGGGAGGGTGCCGAGCGAGCTTGCCGTCAAGGCTGCACACGATACACACAGAAGGATCACCAGCAACGAGAGGACGCCGACACCACACAGAACACGGGGTTGCGCCTTCATGATCCGGACCCCTATTCTCTCGATGGTGGATGCCGGGCCACTAGTCAAGCATAGCCGCCGAACACCCGGCGCTGAGCCACGAGGACCTACATCTCATATTAGCGCAGCTCGACTGTCAGCAGGCTCAGTTCTCCGCGCTTGCTCGCGCCATCATCCCTTCATGCTCTTTGCCTATCCCTACGGCAACAGCGCCTTCACCTGACTGATCACCGGTTCCACACAGGCGATGAAGGTGAAGTGCTCGACCGCGGCCGCGTGGGCGCTGAGCAGGGACACGATGGGTGCCGGCAGCGGTCCGTTGAGGGGACTTATGAGGAGCTGGCCGTGATCCAGGGCCACATAAGGTCCTCCGGCGAGAGCATCGGGGAACTTGTCCCCGGAGGTGAGAGCGGCGTGGGCAAAGGTGAGCCCGGCATTGGCCTCGGCCCAGGAGGCCACGTTGGCACAGGTCTCGTAGCGACCGACTCCGGAGAAGTTCCTGAGTCCCACCACTCCCGCCGGATCGGGAGCATAGGTGCCGGCTTTCACATACGTGGTCATGCCCAGCTCGTCCAAGGCCTGCACCGCCCAACTGTTCATGGGACTGTCGTCCGGTTGGTCGGTGAGGAGGATGGGCCAGTGCTGGTCGCAGGCAAGCGCTGACACCCCGATGGCATCGGGGAAGTTGGTGCCTATGGTGACGATGCCGGTAGCAGTGGATATGTCCCCGCCGGTGGCGTCTACCCGCTCACCCAGTTCTTTCGCCACCAGGTAGCTCATGTGGTAGACGTCGGCGCCGTTGATCGAGATGACGGTGGCTCCCGGCAAAAGAGCGGCGACCGCGTCGGCCACCGTCGTTCCGGTGAGTCCGATGCAGAAGACGTGGTCGGGATCGAGCCGTGTGAGCTCGGCCGCCACCGCGGAGTAGAGGATGGTCTTGGAAGAAAGGAGCACGGGTCCTCCGTAGGCGGCCGCCAGAGGGGCGCCGCACAATGCTTCCTGGTAGCTCTCCCAGCCCGGAGCGAGGACTACCCCAGAGTCGGCGGGAAGCCCGGCCGGGAACATGGCCTGGCTGATCTTCAGGGCCGTATCGAAGCGGTCGGTGCCGGCGATGGTGGTGCAGGGGACGGTGGTGCCGGACGGGACGATGCTGACCGGATCCCAGTAGTAGTGGATGATCTGCTGCCAGGTCCAACCCAGAGCGGCCAACTGCTGGGTACCCCACTGCGGCATGCGGGTGGGGTGGATTGGACAACGGTAGTTGGAATCCAGGGCGGGGTCTCCACAGTACTGCAGCATGAAGAGGGCGTCGTTCTTGAGCAGATAGCTGCTCCAGGTGGCGTCCACGGCGGCGTCGGTGCGCGGGTCAGAGCGGTTGGGGTCGTACCACTGGTCTGCCCATCCGTCCGTCACATCAGCATATACGGTGGGATAGTAGGAATTGGGATACTTGCCGCCTTTGCTCACGTAGTACCAGGCGTATTCCTTGACCGCGATCGCCCCGGCCCG
>JAFGIH010000027.1 GCA_016929985.1 Thermoleophilia bacterium
GCACCCTGCTCGACCTCACCGACCTAGAGATGGAGCGAGGCCATGAAGAGGAGGTCGACAACGGTCAGAAGCGCAGGCGCGGTCTCACCATGGCGGAGACGGTCGTGGCGCCGGGTTCGCTGCTGATAGGCACAACGCCCAGCCGCATGCTGCTGCGAGAGCGATACGGAGTGAACGTACTCGCGGTCGCCCGCCGGGGCCACAGACTGCAGCAGGGGCTGGGCAAGACGCGCTTCATCGCCGGAGATGTGCTGCTCGTACAGGGAGACGAGAAAGAACTGCAGGCAAGCCTGAAGACCCTCGGTTGTCTGCCGTTGCCTTCGCGCGACCTGCGTATCGGCAGGCCCCGCAGAATACTGCTGGCGAGCGGCCTTTTTGCTGTCGCGTTGGTGGCGATCGCCCTGGATCTCGTCCCCGCGGCGGTCGGCTTGCTGGTCGTCGCGGTGATCATGGTGCTGGCCGGACTCATCCCTCTACGCGACGTCTACACCAGCATCGACTGGCCTATCATCGTCTTGCTGGCCGCGATGTTGCCGGTCGGCCAGGCCATGGAGGACACCGGCGGATCGCAGCTGATCGCCGACGGGCTGCTCAAGCTCGGGCAGAACGTCCCCGCCGCGGTGACCATGGCCGTTCTGATGGCGGCCGTGATGCTCCTCTCCAACGTTGTCAACAACGCGGCGGCCGCTGTGCTGGCGGCGCCGGTGGCCATCGCGCTCGCCGAAGGCATGGGGATCTCGGCCGACCCGCTCTTGATGGCGGTGGCGATCGGCGCTTCGAGCGCGTTCCTCACCCCCATCGGGCATCAATCCAACATGCTGGTGATGGCTCCGGGAGGCTACCGATTCGGGGACTATTGGCCGATGGGGCTCCCGCTCAGCCTGGTGGTGCTGGCCGTCTCCATCCCCATGATCATGCTCATCTGGCCGCTGTAGGTCCCGGCTCCTGCGCTATCCCTACCGCCCCTTGCGGTAGCGCATGTACGCCCCCGCCGCGACGACCACCCCCGCGACGGCGATGAGGAGGCCGCTGGAGTCACCCCGCGTGTACTCCACGATGCCGATGGCCACCATGGCGATGGCAATCGCGGCCATCATGTAGAGCCGCTGCTTCGAGATGGCGCCGCCCATCTGGCGCGGCTGCTGCGTCGACGGGGCAGCCTTGGCCGACCGGCCCGCCGGTTCGCTCGAGGGCCCGACTCCCTCTCCGGCGGTCGCTGCGGCCGACCGCGGCCGCAGCAGACCCTTCAACCGCTCCCACGAGAGAGCGCGTGTGGAGAGCAGGTTGCCGGCGTGAAAGAGCCGCCCGGTCAGAAGTACGAAGAGATAGGCGGCAGCCGCCAGCAGCACCGCGCCCACCGCCATTTGCCACCACGGCACTGCCGTAGCCCCCAGCCTGGCCACCATGGCCACGGGTGAGGTCAGAGGAAAGAGGCTGAGCGCCGTGGAGGCCGCCCCGTTGGGAGCGTCGGAGAACACGTTCAGAAGCAGCAGGGGAACGATAAGGGGGATGATGGCGACGATGACGAACTGGCCGGCGTCACGAGCAGTCGGTGCGAGTACGCCCAGAACCGCGTAGACGGCGGCATACATCACGTAGCCGAACAGGAAGTACACGATGGCCCACGGGATCACCCGGGCTGCGTACTCGCCGCTCACGTTGAGGTCCATGCCGGCAATGTTCCCCTTCGAGAGCAGCAGCCCGAAGATGACCGCCAGCCAGATGGCCACCTGGATCAATCCTACTGCGGAGAGGCCGGCGATCTTGCCCAGCATGAGGTCGCGCGGCTTGAGGCTCACGAGAAGCACCTCGGCAGTGCGGTTCTCCTTCTCCTTCGAGACGCTTTGGAGCATGAAGCCACTGGTCATGACCAGCGCCATGTAGAGGACGAACATCAGAAGGTAGGGCAGGAAGTAGGCGGACTCCGGATCGTCGGCGGTTTCAGGACCCGCCGGGGCCAACGAACGCGCCTGGTCGCCCGGCGTCGGGTCGAGCAGGAGCCCCGCGGTCATCTCGCTGCCGGTGATGCCGGTGTTGATGACGTAGGTGATGAGGTCCTTGCCCTCGAGGGCTCCTAAGGGCTTGTAGCGGGTCTGCACCACGGTCACCCGGCCGGAGACGAGATAGTCCTCGGCGATGAGGTAGTAGCGGTCGATCTCAGCCGCGGCCAACGCCGCCTGCGCCGCGGCCTCGCTGTCGTAGTCACGCACCAGCCCCGCCGGCAGGCCGGCCGGGGCAGTGCCGAGCAGGCCTCCCGGGTCGACATAGCCGATCGCCCGGGCATCCGAACCGGGGTCTGGGATCAGGCCGCCATCGTCTCCGGCGCCAGCGAACAACTGCGGCAGGAACACCAGCAGCAGCACCACAGCCGGGAGCAGGATGGTCGTGAACCAGAACGACTTACGTCCCAGAGTGGTGCGGATCTCGTAGCGGGCGGTTACCCAGACGCTGCGCATCGTGCCGTCACCCCCGCGCCTTCATGGCATCCATGACGCCCCGCAGACTCATGCGCTTACCGTATCGGAGCATGCCCTGGCGGAACACCCGGGGAGCGGCCCAGAAGCCGAGACCGGCGCACGCAACCAAGATCAGCCAGGCCGCGATCAACTGCCACACGGGGATGACGGTCGCACTCCAGCGTACGGCGATGGTGAGAAGCGACGTGCTCGGGAACAGCGTGAGAAAGATCATCAACGGCCCGTCCGGGTTGCTGCCGAGTAGCGGCGAGAAGAACAGGGGCAGCAGGAAGAAAAGGTTGATAACGCCCACCAACTGCTGACCCTGGCGAGAGTCGGCTACTACGACGCCCAGCATCACCACCAAGGCTACGGCCAGGATGAAGAGCGGCACGAAGAAGACCGCCAGCACCCCGATGAGGCCCCACGGGATGTCGATACCGCTCAGGGCGTCGGTGAAGGCCGCCGCCACCGCCAGCCCCGCGATGACGACCACCGCCCAGAGGACCACCTGGGTCAGAGCCACACCCACCAGCCCCGCCGCCTTCCCCGCGATGAACTCCTTGGGCGATACCGACGTGGTCATGATCTCGATGGTGCGGTTCTCCTTCTCGTCGGTGACGGCCCGCAGCAGGTAGCTGGAGGCGCTCATCAGCGCGAACGAGATGAAGAGGCCGAGGGCGAACGGGAGGACGAGGCCAAGGAGGCCAGAGGAATCGGACTCTCTGCTGCCGTCGGCGGTGCGGACCACCAGGTCTTCCGGACCGGCCAAGGCTCGAGCGGCGACCTCAGGCGCCAATCCGCCCACTACGTTGACCCTCAGGAACTCGTCGAAGCGTTCCTGCAGACCGGCGCTGGGTTGGCGGTCCCAGTAGAGCAACTCGACCTTCCCGGAATCGGCGTAGGCGGGCGGGACAACGTAGACGCCGCGGGTCTCCTCAGTCTCCAAAGCGGCAGTTGCCTCTTCGAAGGTGGCGAAGGCTCGAAATCCAGGGTCGTCGCGCTTGGCGGATAGCACCCCGCCCTGGTCGACATAGCCGACCGTCGAGGCGTCGCCGGTGTTGGTGGAGGAGGCGATGCTGATGGCCATCAGGGCGATCATAAGTACGGGCATGCCGAAGGTGACCAGCAGGAAGCTGCGCCTGCGGACGTTCTTCAGGTACTCCTGGCGCGCGATCAGGACGGACTTGTGAGGCCGCCGGCTATGCATCGTCGCGCGGTGCGGCCTTCCGGCTGGGCCCAGTCTTGGCCCCGCGGCCGCCGCCGGGATCGGCTGCAGATCGGCCGCCGGTGACGACGCTCACGAAGATGTCGTCCAGTGAGGGCTCGGCTCGTTCGAAACGCTCCACCTTCACTCCCGGCCGGGCCGCCAGCGCCCTCAGGACCTCCTGAGGATCGGCGCCGCTCTCCAGCGACAGGCGCCAGGCGCCGTCTTCCTGCCGGGCCTCGAGCACTCCGGGCAGCCCGGAGAAGTCGCCCTCCCCCTCCACCGCGACGGCGTTCGCCGCGAACTCCCTGCGGATCTCGTCCACGCGACCGTAGAGCACGGTGCGTCCGTGATCGATGAGCACTATGCGGTCGCAGAGCGCCTGCACCTGGTACATCTGGTGGGTGGACATGATGACCGAGCGTCCGGCCGCTACCTGTTCTTGGATGATGTCCTTGATGAGCCGCGTGTTCACGGGATCGAGGCCGGCGAAGGGTTCATCCACGATGATGAGGTCGGGTTCATGCAGCAACGTTGCGATGACCTGGGCCTTCTGCTGCATGCCCTTACTCAGTTCCTGCACTTTCTTGCGCCGATGCTCGAGGAGATCCGTTCTCTCCAGCCAGGGCACCAGCCGCTTCTTGGCCTCGCCGTCGCTGAGTCCCTTGAGCGTGGCCAGGAAGACCAGCACTTGCTCGAGAGCGACATCCTTGTAGAGCCCTCGATCTTCGGGCAGATAGCCGATGCGGTCTTTGGACATCTTGTCCGGACTGGTGCCCAGTATCTCCACGCGACCCGCGTCCGGCTTGAAGATGTCGAGCATCATGCGGATGGTGGTGGTCTTGCCGGCGCCGTTGGGACCGAGCAGGCCGAACACCTCGCCGGGCTGCACCTCGAAGGAGACATCCTTCACCGCCTGGGTCTCGCCGAAGGACTTGCGGAGATGCTCGACAATCACAGACGGCGTCGACATGCTTCTTGGCTCCCCCCGAGTTTGCGTGAAAACGGCCCCGGCGATCGCGGATGCGCCGCACACGGGGCTCGCTAGAGTATAGCCGAGCCCGTGCCTGTCTCGGTGACCCGGTGCTAGACTGGGTTCATCTGGTGTCGGTAGCCATTCGCACGTGGGGAGTGAAGACGCTATGTCAGATAACGGATCATCATCGACGATGGTGCAGTTCATGGTGCGGAGACTCTCGACGGCTTCTCCGTCCCAACTCGTGAGACTCGTCAAGAACCCCCTTGTCCAGCGCGTGGTCGTGCGTGAGGTCCAAAAGAGCCTGCTGAAGTCCCTTCTGGACCCTCAAGCCGACTCGGGCTATCTGCCCAGCGTCAAGGAAGACCGCGTGGCCATGGCGATATCCATCATGGAATCGCTTCGCCGGGCCGTCAGGGGCAAGCACATGTCGGACACCTACCTGCGCGGCATGCTGCAGATCCTGGTGAAGACGCTCTTCGTCGACCGAGGCAACCCGGAGCAGCGCAAGCAGTTCCAGGAGGCCTTCGGCAAGGTGTCCCCCAGCTTCCTCCTCATCGCCCCCAGCAAGGCCTGCAACCTCCGCTGCCCTGGCTGCTACTCCGATTCCGACGACAGGACCAACAAGCTCGAATGGAGCCTCACCGACCGCATCATCCAGGAGGCCAAGGACCTGTGGGGAGAGCGCTTCTTCGTCATCAGCGGGGGCGAGCCCTTCGCCTACCGGTCGGAGGGCAAGGGCCTTGTGGACCTCTTCGCGAAACACAACGACTGCTTCTTCATGGTCTACACCAACGGCACCCTCATCGACGACCAAGCCAGCAAGCGGATGGCCGAGATCGGCAACGCACTGATGTGCGTGTCGGTGGAGGGCTTTCGTGAGCTCACCGACGCCCGCCGGGGCGAGGGCGTGTTCGACCGCATCATGGAGACCATGGAACGGCTCAATGGCGACCGGGTGCCTTTCGGCGTCTCGCTGACGGCCACCTGCCACAACGCGGAGGAGATCCTGTCGGAGGAGTTCGTCGACTTCATCATGAAGAAGGGCGCCCAGCTCGCCTTCATCTTCCATTACATGCCCATAGGGCGATCGTTCTCCATCGACCTCATGCCCACGCCGGAGCAGCGAGCCTGGATGTGGAAGCGTTCATGGGAGATCGTGCGCGAGAAGAAGTTCTTCATGCCCGATTTCTGGAACCACGGCACCTGCGTCGACGGCTGCATCGCGGCCGGTGGGCACGGCCAGGGCGGCTACTTCTATATCGACTGGAACGGCGCCGTGACGCCTTGCGTGTTCATGCCCTACTCGCCGGTGAACATCCGCGACGTCTACGCCAAAGGCAAGACGCTGAACGATGTGTGGCAGCATCCGTTCTTCCAGGCCGTCCGCCAGTGGCAGTATGACTACGTCGACGACGGCCGCAGTATGATCGCCCCTTGCCCCAACCGCGACCATCACGACGAGCTGGAGCGGTTGCTGATGCAGTACGAGCCGGAGCCGACCGACTCTAACGCCGCCGAGACCCTCATTGACCCCGACTACACACGGGGCCTAGTGGCCTACAACCGCAGGTTCGAAGCAATCACCAACCCCATCTGGAAAGAGCGCTATCTGGACCGCGAGACTCCGCAAGACACCCAGTTCGCCCCGCTGCCGGATATCCCGGTGGTCGCGGAGGCCGAGGCGGCAGAAGGAGTCGGGGCGTCCGGAGAGCCCTGGGGCGCCGACGAGGTGGAGCAACTGGCGGAGTCCGAGAGTACGGGCGTAGCCGTTTGACGCCCGCTGCTCCGCGCCCGGCCGGGCCAACGCCTTTCCGGCGAAACGCGTCCCTGGGGACGACATGAACGGCATCGGTACGCTCCGGGAAGATTCCCTGCACGCAGCACTCAAGGCCTGGTACGCACAGCCCGGCGACCGGCTCGAATGCGAGGTCGACGGCTATGTGATCGACCTGGTCCGCGGCGATCTGCTCGTCGAGGTGCAGACCGGCAACTTTGCTGCTGTGAGGCAGAAGCTCACCAGACTCCTCGAAGGCCACCCGATCCGCCTCGTGTACCCCATCGCAATCGACAAGTGGGTGGTGAGGATGTCAGAGGACGGCGAGGTGCTCGGGCGACGGAGATCGCCAAAGCACGGCCGTGAGCAAGACCTCTTCTCAGAACTGGTGCACCTGCCTGGGCTGATGCGGCACCCCGGCCTCACACTCGAGGTGCTCCTCACGCGCGAGGAAGCCATCTGGCGGGAGGACGGCAAGGGCAGCTGGCGACACAAGGGACGCAGCAAAGCCGACCGGCTGCTGCTCGAGGTAGTATCGGGCTCTGTCTATAGCGAGCCGGGGGACTTTGGCAGACTCCTCCCGCCGGATCTCGCCCCAGTCTTCACGGTGCCCGACCTCGTGGAGCGCGCAGGTGAGCCGCGCCGCCTGGCGCAGAAGATGGCCTACTGCCTGCGGGAGATGGGCGTCATCGAGGTGGTGGGCAAGCGCGGGCGGGCGCCGGAGTACAGGTTGAGGCCCGAGGGCGCCTGAAGTCCAGCCTTCCGCGCTCCAGCCTGCGGCGTCAGCCGTGCCTAGTGCCCAAGATGCTCCGCAGACCCCTCACCAACCGCCGCACCCCCTCCGCCACCGTCTCCTCGGTGAGCGCCCCATACGACACGCGCAGGTAGCAGCCATCGTCCAAGCCGAATGTGGTTCCCGGGATGACCGCGACGCCGAAATCGCGCACCAGGCGCTCGACGAGGTCCATAGGATCCAGGAGGGTGTCGACGCGGAGCAGCACGTAGAAGGCGCCCTCGGCCGCCGGGACCGCGCAGATGTTCCGGATGCCGTCCAACTCCGCCAGCACGTGCTCCCGCACCACCGCGATCGAGGCCAGCTTCGAGAGGCAGTACTCCCGCCCCACCTGCAGAGCACCCACGGCGGCATACTGTGAGATGACCGGCGCGCAGATGAGGATAGTGTCCTGGATCTTCTCCACCGACTCGAAGAGGCTGTTTGGTATGACCATCCAACCAACGCGCCAACTGGCGAACCCGTACGCCTTGGAGAGTGAGAAGAGCGAGATGGTGTGGCCGGCACTTCCCTCGATGGAGCCCGGAGAGAAGTGGCGAGCGTCGCCGTACGTGAAGTACTCGTAGGCCTCGTCGCTCACGTGATAGAGCCCGTGGAGACGGCATATCTCGTTGACCTCACGCAGCGCGGCCTCAGGATAGACCGCCCCCGAAGGATTGTTGGGCGAGCTGGTGACCACCGCCCGCGTCTTCGGAGTGATTGCCCGGCGGATAGCGTCAGGACGCAACTGATAGTGCTCGTCTGTATCTATCGGCACCGGACGGCAGCCCGCCATAGTGATGGCCATCTCGTGGTTGAAGTAGTAGGGAGTCTGGAGGATGACTTCATCCCCCAGGTCGGTCACTGCCAGGAGCGCGTTGACGAAGGCCATGTTCGCGCCCGCCGTCACCACGATGGCGCTCTGCCTGTCGACGTGGATGCCGTTCTCGGTGCGCAGCTTCGTGGCGAGAGCCTCGAGCAGAGGCGCGATCCCGTGCACGGGCTTGTACTTGTGGTTCTCAGGATCGGCCAGAAACGTGCTGATCCGGTCGATCGCCTGCTGAGGCGGGCCGTAGTGGACCACCCCCTGCCCCAGCGAGATCGTGCCGGGGTGCTTTCTGATCAGTGCGGCCACGCTCGGGATAATCGGCATCTGCACGGCCTGCATCCGCAGCGGTTGGGCTCTTGATTCCATCGCTACCCTTCGATGTACAGGGGTCTCTACCCGGACTCTGTTGCGACCACTTTCTCACGCGCACCGTGGATATTGTTTGGTTTCTCCTAAGCGAACCTTTGCTTACGCTTATGCCGGCTCTTCCAGACTCATGGTGAGAAGCACTCTCTTGCCCCAGGAGGAGATCACTATGAGCCATGGCGACACATTTTCCGCTCAGCACGAAGAGCCTGCCAACGGAGGGCGGAAGACGTTCAGACTAGCTTTCATCCTCATGCTCTACTTCTCTCTCAACGGTTGCTGTCTCTCCCTCATGCCCGTCGTGGGCGACGAGTTGCATGGCAGCCTCGGACTCAGCGCGTCGCAGATCGGACTGTTGACGTCGGTGATGATGTTCATGCTGGGCGCCACCGCGATCCCCGCCGGGCTGGCCGGCGCCCGTTGGGGCGGAAGGGTCCTGATCGCAACCTGTGGCTTCTTCGTCGCGGGCTCGTTGCTCTTTGCGCTGAGCAAGTCCTTCGGCTGGTTGCTGGCGGCGCGGGCGCTGCAGGGCATCGCCGGCGGTGTGACAGTGCCGGCCTGCACCGCCGTTCTCAGTAGCTGTGTCACACCCGCGTGTCGCACGAAGGCGTGGGGCGTGTTCGGAACGGGTCACGGCGCCGGCGTCATGTTCGCCCTGCTTGTGATGCCGAGCGTCGCCCAGTGGGGTGGCTACCGGGGCGTGTTTCTGGTCACGACGGGAATCGCTGCGGTCTTCAGCGCTGCGATCGCCCTCCTACGACCCGTGCGCGCCCTCCCTCTCCACGCCGTGGGCCACACGGGGCTGCGGCAGATCGGCCGGTCACTCCGCGAGACCGCAGCGAATCGGCGAGTGCTCATACTCTCGCTGTTCAACGCCGTTCTCCTTGGCACCAGCATCGGGGCCATCACCTGGACGCCACAGTATCTCGAAGCGAACTTCGGTGCGGGACTGGCGGCCGCGGCCTTCCTGACGGCAGGATTGGGAGTGGCCCAGTTGATTGCGAACCCGATAGGAGCGCTGGCCATGGCGCGTTGGGGCAAGCTGCCCGTGATAGGGTTCTCCCTCGCTTCGCTGAC
>JAFGIH010000258.1 GCA_016929985.1 Thermoleophilia bacterium
CGCCAAGCACGTGTGGGGCATGCAGCCGGTGGGGCAGCAGGTGCCGCAGAGGAACCTCGTCTACGATATCGCGACAAACGCAGAGCTTGTCCTCTTCTGGGGGTGCGACCAGGAGACCACCACCTGGGGCTGGGGAGGGCAACTCGCCAGCCGTCTCAGCTACTGGTGGAGCGAGCTGGGCATCAAGCAGATCTACATCGCCCCCGACTGCAACTACGCCAACGCGGTGCACGCCGACAAATGGATCCCCATCCTTCCCAACACCGACGCCGCTCTCTACCTGGCCATCGCCTATTGGTGGTTCAAGAACGGCACTTACGACAAGGAGTACCTCGAGACCCACGCCTACGGGGTGGACAAGTTCGAGGACTACGTCATAGGCCGCGAGGACGGCGTCCCCAAGAGCCCGGAGTGGGCCGCGCCTATCACCGGCGTACCGGCCCGCACCATCAAGGCATTGGCGGAGGAGTGGGCCTCCAAGCGCACGACGGTCGCCATCGGCAACGGCGGTCCGGGCATCCGCGGTCCGTATGCCACCGAGCCGGCCCGTCTGCAGGTGCTCTGCCTGGCCATGCAGGGGCTGGGCCGTCCGGGCTGCAACCAGGCCAAGATGCAGGAGTGGGGGCTGATGGGCGATCCGCGGCAGTATTCCACGCCGCTGCCCACCATTCCGTTGGGCGACCTTCTGCCCGCTTACACCGGCAGTCTCCCGGTGGTGACCAACCACCCCTCTTTCATCCCCAAGAGCCTCATAGCTAAGGCTCTACTCGAGGGTGAGGCCGAATGGTACGGCAACGAGCACGAGTTGTGCGACCGCGAGAACCAGTTCGTCCACTACAAGTATCCGGCCGACGGCTGCTCGAAGATCCACATGATCTGGACCGACTCCCCCTCCTGGATCACCTGCTGGAACTGCGGCAACGACTTCGTGAAGGCGGTCAGGCGGCCCGACATCGAGTTCATGTTCGCCCAGCACCCCTGGATAGAGAACGACTGCCTCTTCGCCGATGTCATCTTGCCGGTGAACACCAAGCTGGAAGAAGACGACATCAACACCGACGCCTACGCGAACCTGCTCTTTCCCGAGCAGCGCTGCATAGAGCCCCTGGGCGAGTCGTTCAGCGACTACGAGATCGTGTGCAAGATCGCCGAGCGCTTCGGCCTCTTACAGGAGTACACCGGCGGCAGGACCATCCCCGAGCTCATAAAGCTGGGCTACGAGACGTCGGGGGTCGCCCAGCTCGTGAGCTGGGAGGAATTGCGCGAGAAGGGCTACTTCGTGGTGCCCACCGACCCCGACTGGCACAAGGCCCCGGCCGGCCTCCTGGAATTCTACGAAGACCCAGAGGGGCATCCGCTCACCACTCCGACCGGCAAGCTGGAGTTCTACTCCACCGGTCTGGCCGAGCACTTTCCCGATGACGAAGAGCGCCCTCTGGTTCCCAAGTGGATCCCTGAGGGTCAGTCGCACCAGGAGACCATCGGCACTGAGCGGAGCACCGCGTACCCGCTGCTGGTCATGAGCAACCATCCCCGCTGGGGAGTGCATTCGCAACACGACGACATCACCTGGCTCCGCGAGATCGAGACCTGCAAGATGCGGGGGATAGACGGATATCAGTACCAACCCCTGTGGATCCATCCCGCGGACGCGGCCGCCCGGGGCATCGAACACGGCGACGTGGTGAGTATCGTCAACGAGCGAGGCACGGTGCTGGCCGGCGCCTACGTGACGGAGCGGGTCATGCCCGGCGCGGTGAGTATCGACCACGGCGCCAAGTACGACCCCATCGCGCTGGGGGAGATCGATCGGGGTGGGGCCATCAACACCATCACTCCGCGCAACATCACCTCCAAGAACGCCTGTGGACACGCGGTCTCGGGCTTTCTCGCTCAGGTGGAGAAGACCGATCTGGAGGCCCTGCGCACAAAGTATCCCGAGGCATTCGCCCGCCCGTGCCACAGCGCGGCGGGCCCGGGCATCGCCGGTGTGATGCAACCGTGAACGGAGCGCGGCGTCGCGCGTGAAAGGAGTGACTCTGGTGGAACCACTCACGTTGGACCTCTCAGTCTACCGGCGGTTCGGCTTCACCAGTCCGCCGGTGGGCGTGAAGTTCCTCTTCGACAAGCCCGAAGGGCTGCCGCGGCTCGACAAACAAGTGCCGTTCTGCGGGATGGTCGGCGAGGCGCAGCGGAGAGGTACCTCCTTCTACATCGACATCGACAACCACGGGTGCCCGCCGGGGACGTATGCGGTCGGGCGTGAGCTCCCCAAGATCGTGGAGGGCGGCAACCTGGGACCGGAACTGCGTATCTTCAAGGGCGCCTACGCCAACCAGAGAGCGCTCGCGGCTGCGCCGACCTTTCCCAAGGACACCGTCAACTACGTGGTGTTCGCGCCTCTGGACGAGTTGTCGTTCACTCCCGACCTGTTCATCATCCTCACCGACACCACGAGCCAAGCCGAGATCGTACTCCGGGCGCTCAGCTACACCACCGGCATGGTCTTGAACAGCAGGATGACCAACGTGCTCGGGTGCGCCTGGCTCTATGTCTATCCGTATCTCTCGGGGCAGGTCAACTACCTCACCACCGGCATCGGGTTCGGCATGAAGGCCCAGAAGGTCTTTCCTGAAGGCAAGCAGCTGATCTCGATACCGTACGACTGGTTGCCGGTGATCACTATGAACCTGGAGGAGATGGAGTGGGTCCCACCCTCGTACTCAGACGACGATCCGGAGTTCAGCAAGAGGACGTTCGCCAAATTCGGTTTCTAGGAAGGCAGGGAAGATGGTAACGGAGAGTGCATTGGCAAAGGCCGTAGGGAAGGGGAACGTCAGCGGGGATGGGGCCGTCCTCGATGCCCATTCCGGCGATATGAGCTTCGCCGGCAGGGTGAGTCCCCGGTTTGTCGTCAAGGTCAAGGATCTCGAGACCGTCCAGAAGTTGGTGAACCTGGCCAGAGAGACCGCCACGCCGCTGGTGCCGGTGAGCTCGGGCGGACCCCACTTCTACGGAGACACGGTCCCCTCGACCGGCGACGCGGTCATCGTCGATCTGAGCGGCATGAAGAAAGTCGACCTCATCGATCCGTTCGAGCGCGTCGCCTCCATGGTCGAGCCGGGCGTGACCTTCGGGGAGTTGAGCGCCGCCGTAGCCAAGCAGGGGATGCGCCTCAACATGCCGCTGCAGCCCCGGGCCACCAAGTCGGTGGTGGGCAGCATGCTTTCGCGGGAGCCGGTCATCATGCCTCGCTACCACTGGGACATCTCCGACCCCATCGGCTCCACCGAGGTGGTGTTCGGCACCGGGGACATGTTCCGCACCGGCGCCGCCGCGGGCCCGGGCGACATCGCCCAGCAGCGGGCCGGCGGCGGTGTGCAGAAGGAGGCGGCCGGTCCCTCGGCCATGTCGCTCCATCGGCTGTTGCAGGGCGCCCAGGGCACCATGGGTATCGTGACCTGGGCCTCGGTGAGGTGTGAGCTGATCCCCGACAGGGAGCAGCCCTACTTCATCGCCGCGAACGACGTGGCGAAGCTGCTCCAAGCCGCCCACTGGCTCATCCGCCTGCGGCTGGGCGACGAGTTGTTCATTCTGAGCGCCGCCGACTTCGCGGC
>JAFGIH010000259.1 GCA_016929985.1 Thermoleophilia bacterium
GAGATCGTGAGCGAGCCCGATATCTCCACACCCGAGCAGGCTCGGGCCTACCTGACCCAGCTATGCAGCCTGGTGGAGCAACTGGGCGTCTCCGACGTCAACATGGAAGAGGGTTCGGTCCGGTGCGACGTCAACGTGTCGATCCGCAGGCCCGGAGACCCGATGGGCACCAAGACCGAGCTCAAGAACATGAACTCCTTCCGTTTTGTGCAGCGGGCGTTGGAGGCAGAGATCGAGCGACAGATCGAGGCCCTGGAATCGGGCGAGCGGATCGTGCAGGAGACCGTCCACTTCGATCCCGCGACCGGTACCGTGTCCAGTCTGCGTAGCAAGGAAGAGGCGCATGACTACCGCTACTTCCCCGAGCCGGACCTGACCCCCATCGAGTTGGACGAGGCCTATGTAGAGCGGGTGCGGGCGAGTCTGCCCGAGCTGCCGGCCGCTCGCAAGGAGCGGTTGGCGCAACAGTACGGCCTGCCGCCCAAGGACGTAGCGCTGTTGGCCACCAACAGGCCGCTCGGCGACTACTTCGAGGCCCTGGCCGACGCCACCGGTGACCCCCGCACAGCGGCGAACTGGGTGCTGGGGGATCTCTCTGGCTACCTGAACGCCTCGGGCATCGAGGTGGCGGCGTGCCCGGTGAGCGTCGCGGCGCTCGCGGAGCTGCTTGGCCTGGTGTCCGGCGGCACACTCTCCGGCAAGATGGCCAAAGAGGTCTTCGAAGTCATGACCACCACGGGTAAGGGCGCGAAGAGCATCGTAGCCGAGAGAGGGCTGGGTCAGATCTCTGATACAGGCGCGCTCGAGGCCGTTGTGGAGCGATTGGTGGCTGCCAATCCGAGCCTGGTGGAGGACTTCCGGCAGGGCAAGGAGAAAGTTCTCGGCTTTTTCGTCGGACAGGTGATGAAGGAGACCCGCGGGCAGGCGAATCCACAGATAGTGAACGAGTTGTTGCGCAAGCACCTGGACTCTCCCGGCGGTTGAAAACCAGGGCTATCTCTGGTACCTTGCCTTACCTTTTCGCGGATTCGACCCGATCGGATCCTGTAGAGTGTCGGACAATGCTTAGCACGCCAGGAAGGTGTAGACGTGGTGGAATCCACTGAGGCGCACCCGGATTCGTGCCCCGTTCTCAAGACCGCGGATATCATCTCAGGCAAGTGGACCCTTCTGATCCTCCGTGATCTTTCTAAAGGAATCAACCGGTTCAGCGCGCTCGAGCGCTCACTGGCCGGCATCAGCCCCAAGACACTATCCGAACGCCTCAAGAGCTTGGAAAGGGCAGGGATAATCACTCGCAAGAGCTACGCCGAAGTGCCTCCCAGGGTCGAATACACCCTGACTGATATGGGCTGGGATCTCATCCCCCTCATCGATCACATGCGTGACTACGGGGCCAAGTGGCTCAGCGACGGACGGTCACCTGTGCGCTCTTCGGCCGATCTAAACGCGCCCGGCGCGTAACCCTATCCACAATCGTACCGGGCACGGAGGCGGGAATTGACCGGGACCCCTGCGTCGGAAGGCTGGCTCATCAACCTGGAAGAAGTGGAAGGGCTGTTCGAGCTCGGCCGAGGTCGAGGCTTCGTAACCACTGAAGACATCGCCGAGGTCCTTGCCGAGATAGACCTCACCACCGAGCAGATCGAGGTCATGTACACGACCCTGCTCGACCAGGGTATCGAGGTCGTCGACGAAGGGTCTGCGGATGCCGACGACGACTTGGAGCTTGACGCGCGCGCCGAGCAACTCGAGTGGCGCCGGGTCGACGAACTCGATTTGAGCATCGACGTCCCCACTACCGATCCGGTCCGCATGTATCTCAAGGAGATCGGGCGGGTGAAGCTGCTCACGGCCCAGCAGGAGGTCTCGCTGGCCAAGCGCATCGAACGGGGCGACATCAGGGCCAAGCACGAGCTGACCGAGGCCAATCTCCGCTTGGTGGTGTCCATCGCCAAGCGCTATCACACCGACGGCATGAGTTTCCTCGACCTGATCCAGGAAGGCAACCTGGGCCTCATCCGCGCGGTGGAGAAGTTCGACTACCGCAAGGGACACAAGTTCTCCACGTATGCCACCTGGTGGATCAGGCAGGCCATCACCCGCGCCATCGCCGACAAGGCCAGGACCATCCGCATCCCCGTGCACATGGTCGAGAAGATCAACAAGCTCATCCGCGTCCAGCGGCAGCTGCTGCAGAACATGGGTCGCGAGCCGGCGCCGGAGGAGATAGCCTGCGAGATGGGCATGACCGACGTCGAGATCCGCGAGATCCTGCGCATCAGCCAGACTACGGTCTCGCTCGAGACGCCCATCGGCGAAGAGGAAGACTCCGAGCTGGGCGACTTCATCGAGGACGAAGACGCCGTTCGCTCGTTCGACGCGGTGGCTCTCCAGCTCGACCGCGACGGAGTCAACGAAGCTTTGGCCATGCTCCCCTACCGCGAACGCAAGGTGATAGAACTCCGCTTCGGCTTGAAGGGCGAACACCCGCGGACCCTGGAAGAAGTGGCCAGGCGGTTCGGGGTCACGCGTGAGCGTATCCGCCAGATCGAGGCAAAGGCTTTGGCTAAGCTTCAGGCTATCGACAAGACCCGCAACCTGCGGAGCCGCGTGCAGTAGTGCGCCCGACGGACGCACGACCTTCTTTGAGTGCACCATGGTCCCTGACGCCTGCTTCACCGTAGGGGCGCCCGAGTGGCCCCTTGGGGACCCTCCGGAGAAGGTGTGAGTCTGATCTGAGGTGTGCTGGTGGAACCACAGAGCCTGATCACAACCACCTTTCCCGTCACGGGCATGCACTGCGCCGCCTGCGTCGCGCGCGTGGAGAAAGCGCTGGCGGAGGTACCGGGGGTTCACGAAGCAGCCGCCAACTTCGCCACCGAGCGAGTCCTGGTGCGGTACGACCCGGGGCAGGCATCTGAGGGGGATCTGGTCGCGGCCGTACGGTCCGCGGGGTATGACGTGACGGAGCAGACCGCGACCTACCCGGTCACCGGCATGAACTGCGCCGCGTGTGTTGCGCGGGTGGAGAAGGCTCTGCGGGAGCTGCCGGGAGTCACTCAGGCCGCGGTCAACCTGGCCACCGAAAAGGCCACGGTCACGTATCTGCCGGGCGGCACTACCCCGGTCAAGATCGCCAAGGCCCTGGAGAAGGCGGGCTACGGGCTGGTCTTGCCGGCGGAGAGCCCGAGAGTGGGCGGCGCGGGGCCCGATGCCGCGGGGGCCGCTATCGATGCGGCGTCGGGTGCCGCCGGGTCTGCCGAGAGCGCCGCGGGGACCGTCGAGGACGTCGCCGAGGCCGCACGCCGTAGGAATATCCGGATGCTCCTGGTGAAGTTCGTCGTCGCCCTGGCGGTCGGCGCGGTCCTCATGCTCATGATGCTCATCCCCGAGTCGTGGATCAGCATGCAGCGGCAGTGGTTGATCATGTTCATCCTCGCTACGCCGGTGCAGATCTGGGCTGGGCGACAGTTCTACCGGGGCGCGTGGGCGGCGCTCCGCCACCGTACCAGCGACATGAACACACTCATCGCGGTGGGGACGTCGGTGGCCTATCTGTACTCCGTCGCGGTGACCTTCTTCCCGGGGGCGTTCGAAGGGGCCAAGGGGGCCGGCTTCGAAGCCGCTGTCTACTACGATTCGGCGGTGATCATCATCGGGCTGATCTTGCTAGGCCGGTATCTCGAGGCCCGCGCGAAAGGCCGGACGGGGGCGGCCATGCGGCGGCTCATGGGGTTGCAGGCGAAGACGGCGCGGGTGGTGCGCTCCGAACCGGGAGTGTCGGGCGCGACCTCCGCCGGCGCGACGGGGGCCGAGATCGACATTCCCGTGGAGGAAGTTGTGGTGGGGGACGTGGTGGTCGTGCGGCCCGGCGAGAAGATCCCTGTGGACGGCTTGGTGCTGGAAGGCCGCTCGGCGGTAGATGAATCCATGCTCACCGGCGAATCGATCCCCGTGGAGAAAGGGCCCGGAGCTGAGGTCATCGGGGCGACGCTCAACCGTACCGGGTCGTTCCGCTTCCGCGCGACGAAGGTCGGCCGCGACACCGCCCTCGCGCAGATCGTGCGCCTGGTCGAGGAAGCCCAGGGCTCCAAGGCCCCCATCCAGCGGATGGCCGACCGGATCGCGAGCGTCTTCGTGCCCGTGGTGCTCGCCATCGCCGTGGTGACCTTCGTGGTCTGGCTTCTCGTGGGTCCCGCTCCTGCCTTCACCCTCGCCCTGCTGGCCTTCGTCTCGGTGGTGATCATCGCCTGCCCGTGCGCCATGGGCCTGGCTACGCCCACCGCCATCGTGGTGGGGACGGGGAAGGGGGCCGAGAACGGCATTCTCATACGGTCGGGTGAAGCCCTGGAACGGGCACACAAGCTGGACGCCATCGTGCTGGACAAGACCGGCACGCTCACTCGAGGCAAGCCCGAGGTGACCGACATCGTGCCGGCGAATGCCCCCGCGGCCGCCGCCCAAGGATCGGCCGTGGTCACCCGTCAGGGAGACGCAGTGGCGCCGGAACTCCGCGTCGATACTGCCGGTTCCGCCGAACTCGATCTGCTGCGTCTGGCCGCCTCGGCAGAGCGCGGCTCGGAGCACCCGCTTGGTGAGGCCATCGTGGAGGCGGCAAGTACCCAGGGGCTGCGGCTGTTCAAGGCGACCGACTTCTCCGCTATCCCTGGTCGGGGGGTGGAAGCCAGGGTGGTACGGCCTTCGCTGCCGGCGCTGCGGCCGTCGCGTGCAGAGACCGAGTCGTCAGAGCCAACGCCGGCCGGCGGCGGTGGGCGGTCCGCTGCGGTCCGCGTTCTCCTCGGTAACCGCGCCCTGCTCGACGAAAGGGGTTACGCGCTCGGCGATCTCTCCGACAGCGCCGACCGCCTCGCGGAAGAAGGCAAGACCCCCATGTTCGTGGTGGTCGACGGCGCGGTGGCCGGCATCATCGGCGTTGCCGATGTGCTCAAGCCCGACTCGGTCGCCGCAGTCCGTGATCTGGAGGCTCTGGACCTCGAGGTCTACATGATCACCGGAGACAACCGCCGTACGGCGGAAGCCATCGCCCGCCAGGCCGGCGTGCGCTACGTATTGGCCGAGGTGCTCCCGGAGCAGAAGGCCCAGGCGGTCAAGAACCTGCAGGCTGCCGGAAAGGTAGTGGCCATGGTGGGTGACGGCATCAACGACGCCCCCGCGTTGGCTCAGGCCGATATCGGCATTGCGATCGGCACAGGCACCGATGTGGCCATGGAGACGTCGGACATCACCCTGATACGTGGCGACCTTAGTCCAATTGGGACGGCTATCAGGCTGAGCCGGGCCACGATGCGTGTCATCAAACAGAACCTGGGGTGGGCCTTCGGCTACAACATCGCGCTCATCCCCGTGGCGGCCGGGGTGCTCTATCCGGCCTTCGGCATCCTGCTCGACCCCATGTATGCGGCCGTGGCCATGGCGCTGTCGTCGGTGAGCGTGGTGTCGAACTCGCTACGGCTGCGGCGCTTCGGATCGCACCGGCGATGAACACAGCCAGGAACCATCTTCGCGGCCCGCTAGCGGCGTTTGTACTACTTACGGCGGTCATGAGCCTGTTCGCTCACGGCTGCGAATCGCAGGAGGCGAAGCACGAGAGGGAGTTCAGCGAACGGATCCCCCTCGAGATTCCCTTCTCCATCATCTTTGAGGGAACCACCTACAAGCTCGTGGACGAACGGTACAAGACCGTGCAGGTCATCCCCGACGGACTGCAGTACTCCGGAGAGGCGCGGCGGGAGGCCGAACCGGACCTGGAAGCCTTCGGGAATACGCAGGGCTCGCCGACCTCCCGTGTATACGCCATCGAGGGCGTAGACACGAGCGAGGCCGTATGTCTGCGGTTCGAGTCGGCGAATGGGGTCTACCTCTACTACCTGAAGTACGAGGCGACTGAGGAGACCGGCGCCGACGCGGCGGCTGAAGCGGTGAGTGACGTGGCGGATGACCTCATACAGACCATGTCGAAGCCGTATCCAGAAGATGATGGCCGCTACCTCAGTTCGAATCCATACGACTATACGAAGGATAATCCGGCCTTCGACCAAATCGTCGCCCTGGGCTACGACGCGCTGGACCCGCTCGAAGCGTATCTGCCGGATCACGCCGGCCTGGACGGCTATTTGGTCTGCATCGCAATAGAGAAGATCATGCGCTGCGACCTGAAGCAGTTTGGCGAGTTCACCTGGGCCGACGCCATCAGCTTCCGGACGCAGTGGAGCGAGTACCTCGCGGAGATGCCGTCGTTGGTGGACGAGGTGCTCGCACGCGAGCTCTCACCGGCGGCGCGGGCGGCCCAGATAGCGACGCTGGGCGCCCCGGCGGTACCCTACCTGGTGGAGCACGCGGAGTCGCTCGACGAGCAGGACGGGACGGAGATTGCGACGACTCTGGGTGCGTTACTGGAAAACGCGGAACCGGCCTCCACGGTGGAGGAGTTCGGGGAAGTCAACGCCCAGGCGATCGCGCAGCTTAAGGTCTACGTTGAAGCCCGCTGAGCGCTCCGCGGCCTTGGCGGCCGGGCGGGGCTGCTGCTATCATCTTCGGCCCTGACGCGGGCGATTAGCTCAGTGGGAGAGCACTGCATTCACACTGCAGGGGTCACTGGTTCAAATCCAGTATCGCCCACCTGTTGTTGTCAGGATGACAACAACATTCCTTCAGACGACCGGCTTCTGATATCCGGTCGCCCACCCGGTCGCTGCCCGCTCATCCCTGCCGAGCCGAATCAGGCTGGGTAGTTGGAGTCGTCCCCAACCTAAGATGGATCATGTACTGGATCCTCAGAAGATCGGCCAGTATGCCCATGAGCCTGTCTCGAAAACCTCTTGCCTGGGTGCTGTAGTAGTGATCGGTCCTGATGATCCTTATTCTTCGGTCCCAGGACAGAACATCGTCCGTCCTTTTCAAACCCCAGATCAAGTACGACTGCTTACCGAGGCCGGCGCTCTCGATCACCTTCTTGTTGCAGATCTTCACCCCGACCGGTGAGCTGGCATCGAACACTATCTCGCTTTCTGGATATCTGTCGGCCAGACGCACGATGAATGCCTTGATCTCTGGTTCCTCGAAGTAGTAGAAGACGCCCGCCGCCATGAAGAGCA
>JAFGIH010000260.1 GCA_016929985.1 Thermoleophilia bacterium
ACCGCGAAGAGGCTGCGCACCGAGATCCGCCGCATCCACGAGCTGACCGGCATCACCACGGTCTACGTGACGCACAACCTCGAAGAAGCTGAGGAGTTGGGAGACAGAGTGGCCGTCCTGCATAGCGGAAGCGTGCAGCAGGTCGGACCGCCGGCGACCGTCTTCTGCTCTCCGCTCAACGAATACGTAGCGGACTTCATAGGATCTCCCAACATCCTCGACTGTGACTATTGCCGCCCGCTGGGACACGGCGTCGTCGAGGTGGGGTGCAAAGAACTGGCTATCGTCGTGCCCCACGAGGGCGATTCTGTGAAGAGGATCGCGTTCTTGCCCAGCGACGTATACCTCTCCGCCGGTCCTCTCCCGGGACCACGTGTGAACGGGTTCGAAGGGGAGATCATAGACCTGCAGGAGAGACGCGATCTAGTGCGAGTCAGCGTCCTTTGCGGGGGCAAGGTCCTCTTGGCCGAAATCCCCAAAGCGCTCAGTGCCGAACTCGAGCTAGAGAAGGGCGGGCGTGTATCGGTCATGCTCAAGCTACGACGTATCCGTACCTATGAGGACTATCGAGAAGACTAGACGGAACGGGTTGAGACGTGATCTCAGCTCCGCTCAGGCCCCCGCCCCCGTCGCCGGAGCCCCCGAGGCAGGATTGGCCCCCACGCCCTTCACGTGCTCGTCGACGACCACGGCCTTTCCGTGCGTCGGCGCCGTGTAGGCGTGGATGTGCACATAGGGCTTGCGTACGGGGTCGAAGAACAGACCCCGGTGGAGCAGTCCAGGCGGTACGTGTGTCACAGAAGTAGAGTCCACGACGATCTTCTCGGCCTCTTCTCCCCACCACATCTCGATTTCCGCGTCGAACTCCTCGACGTCCAGCGGGTTACCGCCCAGATTGATGAGCCACATGCCCTCCGTGTGGTTGTGGGCGGGCTCCATCATGTAGAAGGGGCTGCTGACAGCATAGTAGAAGAAGCAGAACTCCGCGCCCTCGGGCCCGATAGCCGCGCCGGGGATCGTCATCTCCTGCTTGGGCCATTTCTGCTCGGAGAGAGGATTGCCCATGACGATCGTCTGGCTGTGGAAGATCTCGCTCATGAAGTTGGGTTTGACGATGTAGTCGTCGAAGTCGCCGCCCTTCCACCCCTTGGAGAACTGGGGAGCTACGTAGAAGTTCATCCAGGCGACCGGCGCTCCCACCTCGGCGAAAGTGACGGGCCCGTAGGTAACGCCCTTGGGGACGTAGACCAGCGTGGGCTCGGTGATGACCTTCTCCGCCTTCTCAGGACCCAGGAAGACGTGCACCTTCGCCCCAAACTGCGTCAAGTCGTCAAGGTTCGTCCCCGCGAAGAAGATGAATTGGTCGCGGTCGGCCGAACACGGTACGTTCTCAAAGGTCATGGGCTGCGCGACGCAGATCCAATCGAAGGTGAGGTTGTCGCAGTCCTTGTCACCCGAGTAGCGCACCATGGGCGAGGTGACGCCGGCGTAAGGGCTCTTCCGGATGATCTCCTCGGAGAAGTAGCCCCGGTACTTGGTCTTCTTCATGTTCCCTCTCCTAGTCGAACAGGCTTGCGAAGCCCAAGCGTACCACCTAGAAGGCTGCTGAAAAGCGAAGTCCCGGCCGCCAGAACGCACTGGGCGGCGAAACGTCCCCTTTTCAGCAGCCCGCTGGCGCGAGGGGCTCGCCCCTACGTAGCCTTGTCGAGCCGTGCGAAGCCCTTGCTCACGTCGTGCATGTACTCGGAGAGGCCGCCCTCGAAGCCGGCCTGCTGACGAAGGGCCCTGTCGACCTCGTCGGGCGACCATTTCATATTCGCGCCCTGCTCCACGATCTTCATGCCCTGAGCCACCTTCGAGTCGGCCGGGCCGGGGTCGAGGCCCTGCTTCTGGTACCCCTCCCGGCAACCCTGCAGTGACTCGCCGGCCTTCTGAGCCTGCTTGAGCGCGTCAAGCGTGGGCTGCGGCTTGCCGTCGGGCCCCGTCTTCATGGAGTCGGTCACCTTGTCCTCGAAGGTCTTGCCGGTTGTCTCGCCGCTGATGAGCCTGCCCTCGCCGGTCTCCACCCGTTCCAGGTTGGTGAGCGGGCGCATCTCTCCGGTCTTGGGGTCTTTACCCATGTACTGGGTCGGCACCAGGTTGCCCTCGGCGTCCCTCACCCATATCTGGTCGGATATGTCGGCGCAGGCCTGGCGGCTATCCACGTCGGTCGCCAGCTGCTGGTGATCCAGCGCGTGCTTGGCCTGAGCCGCGCGCGTCTCGGGGGTGTCGGACCCCTTCGGCCCACCGGTCTGTTCCGCAAAGATGCGGTAGGAGTCAGGCGCCCACTCGCGCGGGGGGACCTCTATCCACATGCTCTTTGACGGATCGGAGGGATGAGGGACCTCCACCAGCACGTGATAGTCGCGGTCGATGCCACGTTCCGTGCCGACCGTCTCTATCTTCACTTCCCGGCCATAGCGCTCTTTGAGCTTCCCGGTCAGCTCCGAGTCGTGGGCCTGGCGCATCTCGCCCCGGGCGTCCGCGTACTTGTTGTACGAATCGGGATCGGCCCGGCGCAGCTCGCGCGCGGCGTCGGGATCGCGCATGATGTCGGCCACCATCTCGGGCGGCATCTTCGTGCCGCCTTCTGTAGCGGTCTTGATGCGCTGCGACCAGTCGCGGGCTCGGGTCTGCGCCGAGGGACCGGTGGGGCCGCTGCCTTTGACGTCCTTCGGGCGCTGCACCTCGGGCCGGCGGTTGGCTGCGGCGGCGCGTTCTTCCCTAAGCTTCTTGCCGAGCCACGACGCGATAGCCTCGTCACGGGCCTGTCTACCCGCCTCGATGAGCGAGTCGGTGAACGACTTGCCCTCGTATAGATAGTTCTTGAAGAAGTGGTACCCGACGAAGAGCGCCCAGGCCTTCACCTTGTTGTTCTGAGTGAGCTTGGAGAACTTGTCGATGTCGACGGCTTGGCCCTCGAGTATGGCGGGGATCGCCCCGAGGTTCTGCCACAGCCACTGATCGGGGGTGAGCTCCTCCTCGTAGGCGACGATGGCCGAGACCACCAACTGCTTGAGTTGAGCCAAACCGAGCGCCACCCAGGGGCCGGTGAAATGCGTGGTCGCAGCGTGGAAGGCGACGTCGCCCGCCCATTCCGCATACTCGAGCACCACCACGATGCGGTTGGCCCACTTGGCCTCGTCGTGGTAGCCCATACCTCCTTCGCCCAGGGTGAGATCCTGCGCGATGGACCAGATCCGGTGACGCAGCTCGTACAGACCATCGGAGCCGAGATGCCGGCCTCGTTTCTCCAGGATCCGGTGGAGATCCGCCTGATACCTGAGCGGCACGAAGTCGTTGATGATCTTCTGGCAGCGGTTGTACTCGATCTGCCAGTCGGTCCCCCCGGGAGCTTTGCGCGACGGCACCAGACCAAGGGTCAGCGGCTTCGTGAACTTCGCCTCGTTGGTCTGTCCCGGCACGGTCACATCGAAATGCACTGGGAGCACGGGCACGTCGCCAGGAATCAGATACTCCACGCCGGCGCGGTAGACGGCCGCCGGCCGCTCCACTCCCCTGGCGCCCGCGAACTCGATGGATAGTCCGGCGACCTCAGCGCCGTTGCGAGAACGCGAGCCCGGCTCGTCGGTGGGAGTGAACGTGAGGTCTTGCCCCAAGCCGCTATCGAGCCGCACGGCTCCGTCGGTATCACGCACATACACACGGAAGCCGATCTCCTTCGGTTCGCCAGAGCCGTCGGCCATCACGTGATAGCTGTCGTCCTCGGGATGGCGGCCCACCGGGTCGATGAACAGGCCCTCCTGACCCACGATCACCTTGATGTGACGCTCCAACTCGGGACAGCGCGGCGCCTTCGCCAACACGCGCAGGGTGGCGCTGTCTTCAGGGCGGGACGAGTCGAGCTTGCCGGCCGAGTCTTCGCTGAGGGTGAGCCTGCAGGCTGCGGGGCCGGTCACCTGCAGGTCCACGCGCGCGAGAGCCTGGGATCCCTCCCGCCAGGCGGTCTCGAACTCCCACTGCCCGCCCGGAGGTTCGATCCACACGCTGATCTCGGCCGCCGATCCCGACTCGGCCGCGAATTCCACCAAGTCCGGCTTAGCGTCTATCGCGGGATTGATCAGGGCGATGGAGACATCCTCGGAGAGGAGCGTCGCACCGATCTCAGCCGTCACCCGTACCACGCACGATGGAGGCGGCTGCACGGGCCGGGTCGGATCGGGTTGCGAGGCCTCGACGTTGATGGCCCGGCCGGCTCCCCAATCGACGGCTGCCGACAGGTCGAGCCACTGACTCGCCGA
>JAFGIH010000261.1 GCA_016929985.1 Thermoleophilia bacterium
AGCATCAACTACGGCCCGGTGATGGACATCCGTATCGAATGGATGGATCCCGATCTGGGGACTCCGGCACACAAGGCCTTCTGGACCTACGACCATCTGCTGGCCGCGGGCTCCACCGGGCCCGACCCGGATGCACCCCCGTATGTGATGCTCTCCCACCAGTACGAAGCCATCCCCAGCGGCTGCAAGATGCGTTCTTGCATGCACATCCCGCCGGGCATGCCGCCCATCGAGGGTTGGTGCGAGCACAATGTCGCCGAGGTCAGCTCGTTCAAGAGCTTCTTGCCCGCACTGTGGGGTGTTTGGCAGACGGTCACCGATCCGGCCATCAACCGCCGGTCGGTGTTCACGTACGAGAACGACGGCTCCCACATCGTCTATGTTGAAGCGTAGGAGCGCTACAAGGAGCACCTCATGACCGAGAACACGTCCGGACCCTGGGTCAAAGAGATAAGGATAGACTTCGACGGCTGCACGGGCTGCAAGTCGTGCATGAAGGCCTGCTTCGTCGACGTTATCCGCTGGGACGAAGAGAACAAGCGGCCAGTAGTGGCCTATCCCGAGGATTGCGTCTGGTGTCTGGCCTGCGAGTGCGCCTGCCCGCAGCAGGTGATCGAGGTCGTGCCGGAGATACCGGCGCCACTGCGGTCGTCGTACTGACCGGTCGGCCCGTGGAGTCTTCACCCGATATGCGAGGTCTGTGTTGAGTGAGTTAGAGATGTCAGCAGAGGTGATCAGCACCGATGTGCTGATAGTCGGCGGGGGCATAGGGGGATTGGTCGCGGCCGTCAAGGCCAAGGAGGAGAACCCGGGACTTGATGTGCTCATAGCTGAGAAGCAGACCACCGGTTGGGCCGGCAAGGCCACCAAGATCGGTGGATTCCTGGCTTTTCTCGGACCCGAGGGCGACCCGGACAGGTTCATCGACTACCAAGTGAGGTCGTGCGGTTTCTACCTGAACGACCAGCGGGCCCTGTCCAAATACGTGAAGAGCACGCACGGGGCCATCGAACAGTTCGCCGAGTGGGGCGCCAGATTGGCTCGCACTCCCGACGGGACGTTGGTGTCTTTCCCGGCGTTCTGGGCCCCCGGCTTCTCCATGACTCTCATCGATATCGACCTGATGCGCCCCATCCGGGCACGTGCCCGCAAGCTGGGGACGCGCATCCTGGACAAGATCCACATAGTCGACCTGCTCGCCGACGGCGATCGGATCGCGGGGGCGGTGGGCTTCGACATCGTCACCGGCCGTTTTCACATCCTCAAGGCCAAGGCCACCATCCTCGCCAACGGCAGTTGTGGCTACAAGGTGAGGAGGTTCTGGGTATCCGCCACCGGAGACGGGGTGGCCGCGGCCTTCCGCGCCGGAGCGGAGATGCGCAATGCCGAGTTCGGCAATCTCTACGGGCACACGGTGTTCCAGGACACCGACAGCGGCATGGTCGGATACGAGCACCTGGTGAACAGCGCAGGAGAGAACCTCGCTCAGAAGTATCTGCCCGACATGGGGCCCGCGGGCGTGTTCTTGCCGGTGCAGTTGGCGGTGGGGATGCAGCGAGAGATCGCCGAAGGGAGAGGCCCGATCCGCTTCGCACCACCGCCTTCGGAGGGAGTGGCGCACGAACCGCCGGTGGGACTGCCCAAGCTGTCCGAATGGATGCGGCGGATGGAAGACAGGGAGAGACGGTATGGGCTGCCCCCTGGTGCGGAGCGCGAGATCGGGGCGCCCCTGCACGGTGAGACTTCGTGCATCAGAGTCGACCACGAGATGAGGACCAGCCTCAAGGGGCTGTGGGCGATCGGCGACGCCAGCTATGCCGGCTCTGCGGTGGCCGGGGCCATGCCTTCACCTCCGGGGATATCGCCCGGGTCAGGGATCATGTACGCGGTGATCAGCGCCGCCTGGGCCGGACCGTCCGCCGCGCGATATGCGACCGAGACGGCGCCGCCCGGCGCGGACCCTCTTGATGTGGACGCTCTCAGGCAGACGGCCTTCGCTCCGCTCGAGCGCAGCGACGGTCTCGCGCCCGAGGCCGCGATCTCGGCGCTGCAGGATGTGATGGCGCCCATGAAGTACAACCTGCGCCGCAGCAAGGACCGGCTGGAGGAAGGCCTCGGGCTCCTGGAGGCACTGAAGGAGAGACTGCCGGCGCTGCAGGCCAAGGACCTTCACTATCTGAGCAAGTGCCACGAGGTCCGGAGCATGGCACTCTGCGCTGAATTGACCCTTCGCGCGGCCTTGATGAGGACCGAGAGCCGCGGGTTCCATTACCGGGAGGACTATCCCGAGACCGACAACGAGAACTGGCTCAAGTGGATCATCCTGAGCCGCGCCGGTGGCTGGGATGACGGCCGGGGCGCCGATCTGGGCAGCGGCGGTATCGACCTATCGACCGAACCGATCCCCATGGAGGATTACGGAATACGGCCTGACTGAGGAGGCTGTCCTCCCTGGACGGAGCCATGCAAAGACCGACGAAGGCTGAACTGCAGGCGGCGGTCGCGAAGACCGTCTCCGACGTCATCGCCCCGGGGTTGGTGGTGCTGTTCGTGGGCATCAATCCGGGACTCTACTCGGCCGCCGTGGGCCATCATTTCGGCCGGCCTGGCAACCGTTTCTGGCCGGCGCTCCACGAGGCCGGCTTCACGCCTCGGCTGCTGCGCCCCGACGAGGACGGTGAGTTGACGGGGTGGGGCCTGGGTATCACCAATCTAGTGGCGCGAACCACCGCCGCGGCGTCCGAGCTCTCGGCCGAGGAGTTGCGTCGTGGCGGCGCCGCGCTCGAGAGAAAGGTGTCTCTGTACGCTCCCCAGTGGACGGCCTTTGTGGGCATCGGCGCCTAC
>JAFGIH010000262.1 GCA_016929985.1 Thermoleophilia bacterium
AGGCGGCGTTCGCCGAATGCTCTCCGCGCGATGGCCTTCGCGGCGATCGGATTGGTGCTCGCGGCAGCGGTGGGCTCCGGCATCTATGCCGCGGTCGAATGGCTGGACCGCGATAGATCCATCCTAGTCATCGGCGATGGTACGACGCCCGACGCAACCGGACTGGGCACACCTTCCGAGTCGGCGGCGAGCATGACGTCGGACGAGGCGTACGCTCTCGGAGAGGCGCTGCTGCTCGAGATCCCCGGCCTCGGCTTCGAGGTCAGAAGAGCCTGGGGAACCGTCACGCGGGAAGACCCCCCCAGCCCCGCCTGGATCGCCCTGGGCCCAGACGAGCCCATGCGCGCCTACATAGACATCTACATCCAGCCCGGCCTGGCCGAGTTTCCCGACCACGCTCTGCTGGCGGGAGAGGTGACGGAGATCACCATCCCCGGAGCTGCCGCCGCCCGCGCGGTGGCCTCTCCCGACGGCGACTACTATCAGGTGGTCGCTCTCACGCCCGATGGGACCTGCATCAACGCCATCTCTTCCGGAACGCTCACCGACGACTCGTTGATCCCGCCCCCCATCGATCTGGACAGACTGGCCGGCCTGGTGGGCACCGCCATTGCCTGGACCACCGGCGGAGGTGAGACGGGCACAGTGGCATTCGACGACGAGGTGAGCGTCTTGGTCCCGGTTCCGCAGAGCATCAACGACCTTGATTTCGGTCGGTTCTGGACGATACTCGCCGACGCCGCGGATGTCGAACCCGAGGGCGCGACGCTCGAAAGCTTCGAGGTCTTTTACCGGCGGTCCGGAAGCATCTACCACTTCAATCTCCAGGTCTTCACCGCCGACCGCTACCTGCTTGAGACCGGCTACGGCGAGGGTAGTGAGAAGACACACTTCTACGGAGGTCACATCCCGGACGATGCGTCGCTGCCCCGGAGCTCATGGAGCACCCCACTGGAGTCCGTCTTTGCCGCTCTCGACCGGCTGGGGATCGGGTCGTTCGAGGCCCAGTTGGAAATCGACGAGGACGTCATGGGGTTCTCGCTGTCCACGCACATGCGCGATGCTGAAGGTGTCGCCTTCGTCGGCGACCGCGAAAGGGCCTTCTACTACCAGAATGGCGCCTTCATCCGCCTCGACCCCGATGACGTCCGCCGCTATGCCGGGCCGGACGACGTGGTCTTGGGCATGGGCCTTGCCAGAGAGGAGCCGACTGAAGACCCCAAGACCACGAAGGGCACCATCGACGACTACTCCTACTTCATCATCCCCGCCGGAGAGGTGTACCCGCCCGAGCAGATGCCGGACGATTTCGGGTTCGTCGCCGGCTACGGGGTGATGGGCCGCAACGAGATCGACACCTTCGCCGGCACGCTCGCCAAGGATCTCGGACTGCGGGAGGATCGCGTGACCACCGGACTCAGACTGTCCGAAGACGTCCTCGAAAGCCTCTACCGCGACCTGGTGATGATCGAGATCCAGTGGTACACGTTCTCAGACGGATTTGCGCCCGACGCCGATCCGGAGAACACCGGTACGAGCATATTCGTCACCCCCCACAGTACGTACCGCCTGGAATGGAGCGCGGGAGGCTTTGAGGCCCAGCCTCTCGAGTGGGAGGACTCCTCCCTCAGCCAGGCCCCGGAGGCCGTCGCGCTTCGTAAGTGGTTCGGGAAGCTGCAGGCGGTCATCGAGCTCTCGCCGGAGTGGCAGGCGCTGCCGCCCATGACGGGAGGCTACCTGTAGGTGCCCGACACTACGTCCGCCGGCAGACCGGAGCGTGACATGCAAGGCGCGTTCCCCGTTGACCGCCAAGGCCGGGAGACTGCAATTGATTATCAGGGGGATGGATGGCGAGGGAAAGCTGATGGACAGCGGGATCACCGCAAGAGGTCTCCTTAAGGAACTCCTGGTGCTCGGGATCGCGTTCGGCGTCTATTACGCGGTCCGCCTGCTCGTGCGGGAGTCGGGCTTCGAGCCTCTCTACAACTCGCTCGCCCTGCTGCAGCTTGAGGACCGCCTCTATCTCGACTGGGAGTTCGCCCTCCAGCGCGTCTTCTGGAACAACGCGCGACCGGTGATACATGTCCTCAATTTCGTCTACGCGTGGGGCTACTGGCTGATCCTGGCCGGGAGCCTGGGCTATCTGTATGCGCGGCGCCGCGAAACGTATCGCTGTCTGCGTAACGCCATGCTGGTATCGGGGTTCATCGGCTTTCTCATCTTCGCAAGCTTTCCGGTGACGCCCCCGCGTCTCGCGCCGGTGGGCATCATCGATACTGTGGAGATGAGTGATTCGGTCTTGGAGGAGGTGGCCCGTCCCAGTTCTCTCACCAACCAACACGCAGCCATGCCCAGTCTGCATTTCGGTTGGGTGCTCCTTTGCGGCATATGCCTGTCGATCACGCAGGAGCGGAGGGTACGCAAAGCGCTGGCACTATCGCTGCCGGCGCTGATGGGTCTGACGATCATCGTCACGGGCAACCACTACGTCATAGACGCCATCGTGGGCGGAGCCGTGTGCATGATCGCCCTCATACCGTGGATACACTCCCGCCGCCCGGCGCTGCGCGAGGCTGTGGACCATAACGGAGCCGTCTGAGACTGGGTCCTACTCGTTGCCGTGCCGGAGGCTATGCTGACGCAAATAAGGTCTGATACCCGGGGGGACCCGATGCCTCTCAAGCCTCTTGTAGCCACGATCACCGTGCGGCTCGGCCTCCTGCTTGCCGCGACACTGTGGTAGGTGGGCTGCGACGCCGAGTCGGCGGCGCCCCGGCCGGAGTGGCAGACGCTGCCACCGATGACAGGCGGCCACCCGTGGGCTGGTATCAGTATCTATCAGTTGCTATCGAATTGATAATTGCCGGCACAGAGCGTACTATCAGAACGGCAACAACCGATACCAGGGGACGAGCTCATGGTCAAGAAGCCGGAACCGTCGCCCGTACCCGGACGG
>JAFGIH010000263.1 GCA_016929985.1 Thermoleophilia bacterium
GGGGTCATCAACCTCGACCTGGCCGACGTGCGTACCATCATGAGTGGCGCCGGCACCGCGCACATGGGCATCGGCCGGGCTCATGGTGAGGGACGCGCCAAGAGGGCTGCTGAGATGGCACTCAATTCATCGCTTCTGGAGAGTTCCATAGAGGGCGCCCGCGGCATCCTGCTCAACATCAGCGGGGGCGACAGTATGTCACTGCACGAGATCACTGAGGTCGCCGAGACCGTTGGTGATGCTGCGGAGTCCGATGCGAACATCATCTTCGGAGCCGTGGTCGACAAATCGCTGGGCGACACCATCTGGGTCACGGTCGTGGCCACCGGGTTCGACGCGACGAGCGAGGACATCCTCACGCAGCAGGTCGTCGACGCTACCGCCCACGGTCGTCCGGGTTACGGGCAGGCGCCTGTCCCTGGAGGGCGCGTCGCGCTTCCCCCGCCGCCACCCAGGGATACCTCAGAGGGGACTCCCCTGGGGACCGGAGAGGGGACGCCTCTGGGGCCGCGGACCGAGGCCCCCAAGCGGGACGATGACGACCTGGAAGTCCCGCCTTTCTTAAGGTAGGGGGCGTCGCAGGTCGCGCTCGAAGTACAAGCAGGTCTTCTCGGCGAGGCCTAGGCTGCGGTAGAAGGCATGCGCGTCAAGGTTCCAATACTCGGCCAGCAAGAACAGCCTGGTACAGCCGCGAGCGCATGCGATCCTCTCGGCGGCCTCTATCAGCCCTCTGCCGATGTCGGTGTGCCGCGAAGACCTGGTGACAAGGATGTCTTGGAGTTCACACACAGGAGACGCCGACCAGGTACTCTGGGAGAATAGAAGGGCGCACATACCGACGAGACGATCCGTGGCCTCGGCCACCAGCATGAGGTGGTCTTGTGAGCCGAGTATGGTCGAGACGGTCGCCTCGAGGTTCAGGGGAGCAGGGGGAGTGACCCCGTGGTGGTGCATGATCTCTCCGAGCAAGGAGACGATTTGCGCGGCATCAGGGGCAGTTGCCAGGCGATAGGTGATCATCTATGCGAGGTTAGCAGATGGAAACTGAGATGCTCTATCTGAGCGGGACGTTCATGCCTCTCTCAGAGGGTCGGGTACGGATCGAAGACCGGGGCTTTCAGCTCGGGGACGGTATCTACGAGGTCATCAAGGTCATGAACGGCCGGCTGGTCTGGCCGGACGATCATCTGGCGCGTCTAGAGCGCAACCTGGGCGAGGTCAGCCTGGCCGACGCTCTTCGCGGGCACGACATGCGCACCGTGCTGCCTCGGTTGGTGACAGAGTCCGGGGTGGTTGACGGCATGGTCTACGTCCAGGTCACCAGGGGATACGCTCCCCGGGAGTTCGTATTCCCTCACCCGCCCGAACCTACGGTGCTTGCGTACGCGCGCAGCAAGCCGGGCCCGACGGACGCCGAGGTACTTGAGGGATCGGCGCTCCATCCGGTCGAAGATCTGCGCTGGGCTCGTTGCGACATCAAGACCACGAACTTGTTGCCTGCCGTGCTCGCCAAAGAAGAGGCCCGTAACGCCGGGGCGCAGGAGGCGCTGTTCGTTTCTTCCCAGAGCTTGGTGCGAGAGGGCGGTTCGTCGAACGTCTTCGCTTTCTTGGAAGGCGTACTGCGTACCCACCCTCTCAACAACCGCATCCTCGCCGGCATCACCCGCAAATATGCTATCGAGTTCGCTGAGCGCGAAGGATACGTGGTGGAGGAGAGGGCCTTCACGCTGTCGGAAGTGACCACCGAGTGCGAACCGGGGTGTGAGGTCTTTTCTGCGTCGACCACCAGGGACATCATGCCCGTGGTGCGCATCGGGTCGCACGTTGTGGGCGACGGCAGGCCTGGGAGGGTGACCCTGGCTCTCCTCGACGTCATGCGTCGGGAGCAGGCCCTCCTGGTCGGTCTTGAGCCTCCGCCCGCGCTCTCCTGACCTTACGGCTGCCCGCGCTCTCCCGCAGTGGCTGGCCCTCCCGCATCCGCTTGACCACGGCCACGTTGGCGGCGTCGGGACCGTGGCCGTCTGCCCCCGGTACCTCCAGCACAAAGGGGACGGCTGACAATGTAGGATGTCTCACCACCCGGCCCAAGCCCTCATAGCCGATACACCCATCGCCCGGGTTCTCGTGGCGGTCGCGGTGAGAGGCGAAGGCGGCCGACGAGTCGTTGAGGTGCACGAGGCCGGTCTTGCCGCCGAGTCCGTGATCTCCCAGGGCTTCTATGAAGGAGTCCAACCCGTCCGCTTCGTGTATGGGATAGCCCGCTGCAAACAGATGCGCGGTGTCAAGACAGATGCCCATGGCTATCCGCTCATCGAGCGCCGTCGAGATGTCGTCGACCATGACGGCCAACTCTTCGAGACACCCTCCGACCACGGCGCCCGCGCCGACAGTCGTTTCGAGTAGCAAGGGAGGCAGCCGCGGTTCCAATTCCCGAGCCGCGCACGATTGCTCGGCGAGCTCGACCGAGCGGAGGGCGGTCTCCACCACCCGGCTCCGTGCTTGCTCGAATCCGTCGCCTCGATGCGAGCCCACATGCGTCACCACGCCGGCCGCTCCGGCGAGCGCGCCCAGAGCGAGCGCGTGGGCCAACGCCTGGGCCGAACGATGCCGCAGGGCCTCATCAGGAGAGGCCATGTTGATGAGATAGATGGTGTGGAAGAAGAGAGGCGGATGGTGCTCGCCCAGACCGTGGAGGAAGGCCTCTGTCTCCTGGGGCTCCGGCCACCGGGTCTGCCAGGTACGCGGGTTGGAGCTGAAGACCTGCACCGCCTCGGCTCCCATGGCCGCGGCGCGCTCCGGCACAGGGGCGAACCCGCCGGCAGTGGACACCTGCGCGCCGATGAGCGGAGTCCGCCGCCGCCCGTCTTTGGCGTCTCTGTCGCCCTGACTCTTCATGTGGTGCGCATCATCCTCGCTCGCCATCCACTTTCCACTTGATGAGCCAGCATATAGAATCAAGATGGTCTTGTGAACAGCAGACCCACGGGCCGGCACGGCACCTGGGTGACGGGAGGAACACCGTGGCCGACAGACTGTCGCTGGACATCACATACTGCATGGGAGACTCCGGAGACAGATACTGCCTCTCCGGCAAGATGCTCGACCGGCTCACACCCCGGCTGGAGCAGGCCAGGCGGGCCGTGCTCGACGCGGCCGGCACGGGGATGTTGGGCTGGATGCTGCTCCCCCACAAGGATCCTCAGGAGTTCCTGGACTACGCAGCCCACTACAAGGGGGCGTGCGAGTGTCTGGTGGTGATAGGCATCGGCGGCTCAGCGCTTGGCACCATAGCCCTCTCCAGAGCTCTGCTGCCGTTTTTCTACAACGAGCTGAGCGCCGCCGAACGCGGGGGGCGGCCGCGCCTCTACGTGCTCGACAATGTCGACCCGGATGAGACCGCCGGGCTGTTCGACAGGCTCGACTTGAAGCGGACGCTCGTCAACGTCATCTCCAAGTCGGGCATGACCGGCGAGACCATGGCCGGATACCTCGTGGCGAAGCAACGGCTCGAGGCCGCGGTGGGCGCGGCGGCGCTGAAGGACCATCTAGTTTTTACGACTGACCCGGCCGGGAGTACGCTCCGGGACATAGGTGAGGCGTTGGGGGTGCGCACATTCGATCTGCCCCCGGGAGTGGGAGGGCGGTATTCGGTCTTGAGCGCAGTGGGCCTGATCCCGGCGGCGCTCACCGGGATGGATGTGCGGGCTCTGCTGGCAGGCGCCCGCGACATGTCGGAGTGGATCGCCGGGAGCCAGGGGTGGGACAACCCGGCCTGTACCTTTGCCGGTATCCATTATCTGCAAGACACGGGGATGGGGCGGCCCGTCAGCGTCATGATGCCCTA
>JAFGIH010000264.1 GCA_016929985.1 Thermoleophilia bacterium
GGGGCTTGCTCGTGCCCATGCGCGACGATCGCCCCGCGGCGAGGATCACAGCAGCGGTCTTGTTGTCAGGATCCATCAGTCACTGCCTGTCCGACTCGCGCCTCTGGGTCTCACGCCCCCTCGTCTCACGCGCCCGCGCCGCTTCTCACCTTGATCAGTTCGGCGACGATACTCACGGCTATCTCTTCCGGCGTCTCCGCACCTATGGAGATGCCGATCGGCGCGTGAGCTCGGGCGATCTCGTCGGGAGTGAATCCCTGTTCCGCAAGGGCTTGAGATGTCTCGGCCACCTTCTTGCGGCTGCCCATCATGCCGACGTAGCGCGCACGCGTTCCGAGCGCCTGGCTCAGGATCGTCCTGTCATACTGGTGCCCTCTGGTCATGATGACGATATAGGTGTCTTCGTCCACCGGAAGAGTCTCCATGACCCGGTCGAACGACTCGGGCACCACGATGCGGTCGGCGCTGGGGAAACGTACCTCGTTGGCGAAGTCGCCGCGATCGTCGACGATGGTCGTGAAGAAACCGGTCATGCTGAGCACGGGGACGAGTCTCTGGCCGCAATGTCCCGCTCCGAACACGATGGCCTTTCCGCGCGCCCCCACCAGTTGCACGTAGGTCCCGGCCGGACCGCCCGCCGCCATGAGCCTATCCGAAGACCCGCCCTTGCGGGCCAAGTCCTGCAGCATCTCGACGGGAAGCACAGGATGGCCGACGATGGATCCGTCGGAACGCACCAGACACTTGTTGGCCACGGGGCTTTTTGAGTGCTCACCCGATATGACGGTCACCAGCCACCCCGCTCCGCCCGTCTTGAGTAGGTCGTGCAGGCCGCGGTAGAGGTCCGCGACCTCCGTCTGGGCGGGATCCACATACTCGAGCAGCACGAGCCCTCCACCGCCGCACATCATGCCCAGTTCGGCGGAATCGAATTGCATCATGCGTGTGGCGCCCGCCTTCAGAGCCAGCACGGCGGCCTCGATGACGGCGGCCTCCAGAGGGCCTCCGCCGACAGTCCCGGCGATCGAGCCGTCGCTTCTCACGAGCATGGACGTGCCGGCATGGCGTGGGGCAGACCCGCGACTATCGAGGATGGTAGCCCAGGCGAAACTCACGCCCTGCTCGAAGGCAGCCAGCGCTGCACCCACGGTCTCCATGTTCATCACATCGCTCCCTGCAGGTGTTCGATCGTTCTCTTACCCGTACCTCGTCCCCCGCTCTCACCGGTCTGCCAGCTCTGCACCTCGAGCGAGACGGTCCCTCCGGCTATCTCCGCCCCCAGCGAAGGGATGGCGTTCAACGCCCGGCTCACTGCTTCGGGTGAGAGGCTGGTGGAACCCTCGCAAAGCCGGACGCGGACCACCAGAGTATCTCCTGTCCGCCCCCTGCCGAACAGCACCCGGAAGTCCGCGAGGTCCGGAAGGGCGAAAAGGGCCTCGTCCAGATCTCTCTGGCGAAGGAACGCTCCGCCTCGAAGGGTCACCCCGCCCAGGATGCGCTCGTCGATGTGCGCCAGACGTCTCAGTATGGTGCCACATGGACAGGGCTCGGTGACGAAACGGCTGAGGTCGCCGGTGCGGTAACGGACCAACGGCATGGCGGTGCGGGTGAGCGTGGTGAACACCACCTCGCCTGTCTCTCCGTCGGCCACCGGCCGGCCGGACAGGGGGTCGACCACCTCGAAGTAGAGATCGGCCTCTCTCAGGTGGTAACCGGACCGCACAGAGCAGTCCACGCCGCCTCCCAAGCCCATCTCCGTCGAGCCGTAGTGGTTGTAGACGGCACAACCCCACGTCTGCTCGATCGTTCCGGCCACCACGTGCGGCACCCGGTCGGTGCTCAAAAGAACACTCCTCAGCTCCACGCGGCGTCTGCCCGCACTGAGTCTCGCCAAACCAAGCACCTGCACGGGGATGCCCACCAGCGCCGTCGCCCTCTCGCGCTGCATCACCTCCAGGGTGCGTTGCGGATCGGAGACCGGACCATGAGGGATACCCTCCACATCCATCCGGGCCAGCCCTTCTCTCAGGAGGTCGCCGACGCTGCCGGGCGCCTCGCCGGGGAGCAGGATGAGCACCCGGTCGCCGGGCTCCACCAGGGTGGACATGCCCCAGTGGAAGAAGTCCCTGGTGAGCTCCTGATCGTCGCAGGTGAAATACACCCGCTTGGGCGGCCCGGTGGTACCCGAAGTAGGCAGCGTGACGATGCGCTCGACCTCGTCGGGAGGGACGCACACCAGATCGAGAGGCGCCGAACGCAGATCGTCGGGAGTGGTGAAGGGCAGGTCGGCAAGCTGATGCAGGGAGGAGAGCGAAGTATCTCTGCCTTCCAGGAGCCTGTCGTAGAACCGGCTCCTCTCCCGCACGAGCGACAGGGTCTCGTTGAGCTTCGCGAGTTGGTATGACTCGAGAGCTTCGAGCGAGAGAGGGGACACCGGGGCCGCGTTGGGCCGTTCGTGCCCGCCGATCTTGGCGGCGATCCATGAGTCCAGAGGCGTGATGGCCACGGGAACGGTCATGCCGTGCCTCTGTGAAGTGGACGGCCGCTGCTGTCGGTGAGGTTGTACGCGCAGAAGGGGATGATCTTCCCTCCGGGCTTGACCACATGAAGACAGCAGTTGCGGAGGCGCTCGAGGTCGAGATTCCACGCGTCCTGGAATGCCATCGCCGTGATGGTGAAGCCGTAGGTGCGGACTCTGTCCAGGAACTCGTCCAGGGAGGCCATCGGCTCGCCGGCCGGGGCTTCCGCGGCGGGCGCCACGCTTGGTGCGGCAGCCACGGACGCTGAGCCGGCCGCGGCGGCGCTTCGCTCGCGGCAGGCCTCCGGACTGGCCGTGAGAGGCCAGTGGCGCGCGACGAACTCCCGCTTTCTCTCCGCGGGGCTGAGGGCCGGCCCCTTCTGACAGCACGGGCGGGGCTCGGCTGCGCGCCCCAGCGCGCTCACCGACCCGTCGGGCATCAGCACGTAGTCCCCATGGAACGAGCACAGGGAGTGCTCGCAACCCGACGCCCGCAGGCTTTCCGCGGGGATGAGACCCTTGGTCTGGCTCTCGATCGCCCGCATGAGCTCGGGGAGGGTGTACCGGTCTTGGTCGCGCGGCTCCCGCGGGAAGCGCCCGAAGTAGCTGATGGGCTGGAAGTGCACGCCCCGTACGTACGGGAGTCTGTGCATCGCGTACTCGATGATTTGGCCGATCTCATCGGTGTTGAGGCCGGGGACCAGGGTGGGCACCAGCACGATGCCCAGGCCGGCCGCGGCGCAGTTCTCTAGAGCCCTGTCTTTTCTCTCGCGCAGGGCCTGGCCGCGGAGGGTCTCGTAGTCACGGTCGCTCAGGCCGTCGAACTGCAGGAACACGGTGGAGAGGCCCGCAGCCTTCAGGACGCCCGCGTAGCCGGGATCGTCCGCGAGCCGCAGGCCGTTGGTGTTGAGCTGGATGAAGGAGAAGCCCATCGCCCGGCCCATCGAGATGATCTGCGGCAGGTCGTCGCGCATGGTCGGCTCTCCGCCGGAGAGCTGGATGTTGCACGTGCCGACGCTGTCGAGAAGCAGACGGTACCACCCGGCGATCTCTTCGAGGCTGGGGTCTGGACCGGACCATTCGCCGGACGAGGCGAAGCAGACGGGGCACCCGAGATCGCAGCGCGCGGTGACCTCCAGCAACACGCAGCACGTGCCCTGCGCGTGCTCGGGACAGAGGCCGCAATCGTGGGGGCAACCGCTCTGGCGCTCCGTCTGAGTGGTGGCGGGCCGGCTTGGGGGTTTGCTCCTATACCACGACTCCAGGGCGGGAGGGCCGCGCCAGATGACCGTTCTCCATTCGCCGTGCTCCGGGCACTTCTTGTAGAGGTAGACGTCGGCCCCCTCGCGCACGCGCCGCGCGGGCACGGTGCGGAGGCATACCGGGCAGACGCTCTCGGTTGCGGACTCCGCGCTCTCCTGATGCTCAGGCATGGCCCCTCCAGATGGCTCCACGAGCATTGTACCTGGCGAGGGCTGCGGCCCGGCCCTACCCGGCGCCCCAGCAGTCTCCCCGGTCACGCCGCCTCTCGCGGGAACAACGACACCTGCAGGAACTCCTCGTTCCAGGCGAGTCCGGAGCCGGACAGGGACCGCGACCTCAGACGGATGTCTTCACCAAGGTCCACGGCGCTCTGCGCCTCGATCTCGGCGTCGCCCAATTCGGCGAAGAGTCGGAGCGCCGCCGACTCGGGGTCGAAGTCGGAGCGCTCCTGGGTGTCCGAAGGCGCCAGCTGCTCTATGCCGCCCCTGGCGAAGAACTCGCGCTTGTTGGTCGAGACGAGGGCCTCCAACGCATACCCGCGCAGAAGCTTCGGGTAGAGCCGCCCGAAGTGCTTGGCCGGCCGCAGCAGGTCGGCGCAGACGAAGCGGCCTTCGAAGAAGACCATCGCGCCGACGGTCTCCGCTGCCCTTTCGTTCTCAGAGAAGTCGAGGGCGCGGACGTAGTCGTCGACATCGCGGCCACGGGACTTGAAAGTGTCGGCCAAGGCTGCAGTCTCCGATTCGACGCCAAGGCAGACCGAGGTGCGGGAGACCTCTTCCCAGACCTCGGCCTGAGCGCCACCGAACCGCGAAGCCCGCTCTTCTTGAGACTCGAGACGCCCGCTCCGAACCCCCCCGGCCACGGCCGCTGCGTGCCTGCGCACGAGAGACTCCTTCTCCATTCTGAGGCTGGGGTGGGCGGCGTAGGCGCCGGCGGAGAACGCGGCCGACCTGCGACTCCAACGGCCCTGCTCCACACACGACACCGGGAGCACGCTCTTGCCGACCCCGACCAAGACGGTGGCGTTGGAGATGCGGTTTTGCTTCGCGCCCACGAGCTCCTCGCCGTCGAAGATCAGCACCGGCCACGGACCCTCGTTGGCCGCCGTGAGGTAGGGAACAGAGCCGGTCTCGTCGATCTCGGTGATGGTCAGGGCGCCCCGCGCCAGCGCTTCACCCAGCAGGACGTACTTGGCGTGGCACTCGGTGGCGGACAGCAGGGGCAGCACGCACAGCCCCTCGTAGCTTCTCGGCGTGCCGAACCGCAGGCCTTTCGCCGCCTGCCGGAACATCTGAGCGTGTGGACCATGCCCGTTCATCGTGCCCTCCCTTTCTCGGGTGCGGGCGCCCTCGATCTGCCGCGGACGCCCCCGCTGGTCGAAAGAGTCTGGCACACCGGCCGGACAGGAAGAGCTGAGGCCGCCTATGCAGTCGGGTCTGTGACCCGGCCCAGGAACAACACTGCACCGGTCTCCCGGTCGCGGAGCGCGAACATGAAGGGCCGGTCGATCTGCAGGGTGACGATGTCGGTCGGCATGGCGGCGGTTGCGTCCAAGACCACGGCCGTGGCTGCCGCCGCCTCGGTGCCTTCTTCGTCCACCGCTATGAAGGCCTCGTGGATGACCGAGCTGATGAACAGTTGCGTCTGGCTGGTGATGCCCGAGAAGTCGACACCCTCGCCGAAGGCCGTCCGCATGCCCAGGGCCTGCAAGGCCTCCTTGAGACCGGCCTGCGTACGGAACTCGAACTTCGGCATGGTGAGATCGACCTCGGTGTCGGAGCTGAGCGCCCCGATTGCCTCGTCAAGCAGTCCGTGGCCCAGTTCCGTCTCCACCTGCTCGAAGCGGCCCTGGTCCGGGACCATCACCACCATGGCCAACTGGTCGCCGAGGTAGGGCAGCTCGACCGCCTGCCAACCCTCTCCGCTCGCGTAGGGGAACGAGGCCTCCTGGTTCATCATGGGGGTGGTGACTGTATCGCCGGCGAGGGTCTCGAACTCCCCGTCGTAGGTGAAGTTGGGATCGAACTGCGACGCCCACGTTGCGTCGAGGTACACGGCGTTTACCAGCACCAGGCGGGTCAAGGCGTCGACGACGCCCGGCGCGAGAAGCTCGGGGATCTTGTCGTTGGTCTCGCCTGCCACCCAGGCGTTGATGGCCAGCCGGGCCTCCTCCGCGGCGGCCGCGAAGTCGTACAGACGGACGCCCGCGCCGTAGGAGGCTGCCAGCGTGTCGAGGAAGAGCTGCTCGAAGGCGAGGTCCTGCTGGGCCCAGAGGCTGTTGGCGGTCTTCAGCAGCACGCCCTCCGTGTCGCCTTTGGAGTCCGTCCGATTCCAAGTGCGCGACTCAAGGGTGCTGTCCAGAGAGTTGAACGCCTGATGCAGCGCGTCACC
>JAFGIH010000028.1 GCA_016929985.1 Thermoleophilia bacterium
CGCTCGAACTGATACCGCGTGCCGGGGGCGGCCGTGGCGAGCGACGGCTCCAGCTTGCAGTCTGTCAGGATCTCCAGCGAGTCCGGTGCCAGGTTCTGGGTGAAATCCTCTCCCTCCGGGACATCGTCAGGGGTCTCCACCGTGAAGAGCTTGTCGTAGAGACGCACCTTGGCACCGACGGCATGATCCGCCGACACCCAGTGGATGGTCGACTTCACCTTCCGTCCGTCGGGCGTGTCGCCGCCGCGTGTGGCCGGATCGTAGGTGGCGTGCACCTCGACGACCTCGCCGGTCGCCGGATCCTTCACCACTCCGGTGCAGGTGATCAGGTAGGCGTAGCGCAGCCGCACCTCCACACCCGGGCTCAAGCGGTGGTATTTGGGCGGCGGCACTTCGCGGAAGTCGTCCTGCTCGATGTAGATGACCCGCGAGAACGGCACCTTGCGCGTGCCCGCGGAGGCATCCTCGGGGTTGTTGATGGCGTCCAGCTCCTCGACCTGCCCCTCGGGATAGTTTTCGATGACCACTTTCAGCGGCCGCAGCACGGCCATTACCCGCGGGGCGGTGCGGTTTAGGTTCTCGCGCACGAAGTGCTCCAGATATTCGAGCTGCACCATGTTCTCGCGCTTGGCCACCCCGACGGCGTGGACGAACGCGCGGATGGATTCAGGCGGATAGCCGCGGCGCCGCATAGCGGCCAGGGTGGGCATGCGGGGGTCGTCCCAGCCTCGCACGTGCCCCTCTTGTACGAGCCGCAGAAGCTTGCGCTTGCTCATGACGGTGTAGGTGACGTTGAGGCGGGCGAACTCGCGCTGGCGCGGGTGGACGCGGGGCAGCTCGAGGGCTTCGAGGATCCACTCGTAAAGCGGCCGATGTACCTCGAATTCCAGCGAGCAGAGGCTGTGCGTGATGCCCTCCACGTAATCGGAGAGGCCGTGGGCGAAGTCGTACATGGGATAGATGCACCACTTGTCGCCGGTATGGTGGTGTGAGGTGTGGCGGATACGGTAGAGCACCGGGTCGCGCAGCCACACGTTGGGCGCGCTCATGTCGATTTTGGCGCGCAGCACACGGGCGCCGTCGGGGAACTCGCCGGCCCGCATGCGCTGGAACAGGTCGAGGTTCTCGTCGACAGAGCGGTTGCGGTAGTTGCTCTCCTGCCCGGGCCGGTCGGGGGCGCCGCGCATGGCGTCGACCTCTTCCGCCGAATGGTCGTCGATGTAGGCTTTGTCGCGGCGGATCAGTTCGAGCGCGTACTCGTAGAGCGCCTCGAAGTAGTCGGAGGCGTAGAAGGGCTCGATCGCCGTACCCTGGCTGTTGGCCACTCTGACCGGGGGCATGAAGAAGTCCTGGCGGCCGTCCACATCCAGTTTCTCGGGCGACGTGCTTGCCCGCTTGAAGCATAGACGGTCGTCCGCCCAGCCGTCGATGAGCCATTTGATGTCGGTGGTGATGGAGTCGACATACTCCACATCTTCTTTGGTGGGGTTGGTGTCGTCCATGCGCAGGTTGCACCGTCCGCCGTATTGCCGGGCGATGCCGAAGTTGATGCAGATAGCCTTGGCGTGGCCGATGTGAAGGTAGCCGTTGGGCTCAGGCGGGAAACGGGTGACGACGCTGTTGATGCGACCCGAATCGAGGTCCTGTTGGACGATCTCGCGGATGAAGTCCTGGCGTTCCGGCTGCGCTTGCGGGTCTGCGGTGACGTTCGGTTCTGGCATGGCTGTCGAAACTCCCTAGCTGAATCTTATGCTCTGGTCATGGCTTGTGCCGCGCTCAGGCGGGTGAGGGTCTTCTCGCGCCCGATCAAGGTGATGGTCTCAAAAAGCGGGAGTGACACCATCGATCCGGTGATCGCGACGCGCAGTACCTGAAACATCGCCTTGGGCTTGATCTGCAGCGCGTCGGGGATGAGGCGCAGCGCGTCCTCGATGTACCCGGTCTCCCACGGGTCGAGCGAGGTCAGTGTGTCGGATGCGGCTGCGAGGACGCGGCTCGCGTTCTCTCCGGAGAGAGCCTTCTCGGCTGCCGCAGGTTCGACGGTGAGATTCTCTTCGAACAAGAACCGGACCATGGGCACGATATCGGTCATGCGCTTGGCCCGGTCGGACACGAGCGGTGCGAGCGCCAGATACCAATCGTGCCGTTTCTCCAGGTCATCCGTTGGTACGAGGCCGGCCTCTTGGAGCCAGGGGAACATGCGGGCGACGAAAGTCTCCCGGTCGAGCTCTCTGATGTACACGCCGTTCATCCATTCGAGCTTCTCGAAATCGAACACCGCCGGACTGGTGGAGATGCGCTCGAGGGAGAAGTTGGTCTTCAGCATATCGGCCGGGATCACCGTGGTCTCACCATCGAGAGACCACCCAAGCAGGGCGAGATGATTGAGGAGCGCCTCCGGCAGATAACCCTCGTCGCGAAACGCTTCGACTGATGTCGCTCCGTGTCGTTTGGAGAGCTTCCTACCGTCGGTGCCCCAGATCATGGAAAGGTGGGCGAACATCGGGACGGGTTTGCCGAGGGCCTCGTACACCAGGATCTGGCGGGGCGTGTTGGAGAGATGATCGTCGCCGCGGATGACGTGCGTTATTTCCATGTCTGCATCGTCGACCACGGTGGCGAAGTTATAGGTGGGAGTGCCGTCTGCGCGCACGAGCACGTAGTCATCCATGGCGCTCCCATGGAAGACGGTCTGTCCGCGGACGGCATCGGGCACCACGATGTCGCCCCGGTTCTCCGGTACTGCCAACCGCCACACATGGGGTTCCCCGGCTGCGATGCGCGCGGCGGCGGTTGCCGGGTCGAGCCGCCGGCAGGTGCGGTCGTAGCCGCTCAGGCCGCCCTCTGCGCCGGCCTGCCCGGCGCGCACCGACGCTCGCTTGGCCTCGAGCTCCTCGGAGGAGCAGAAGCAGGGGTAGGCGCTACCGTTCGACTTCATACGCTCCAGAGCCGCCGTGTAGTTTGCGGCCCGCCCTGTCTGAAAATACGGGCCGTAAGGACCGCCGACTCCCGGCCCCTCGTCCCAGTCGATGCCCAGCCAGGTCAGCGAGCGGAGTATCTGCTCCGTGTTCTCCGCGACAGAACGGCCGGGGTCGGTATCGTCGATGCGTAGTACAAAACTGCCGC